>DAIESR010000127.1 GCA_027346205.1 Beijerinckiaceae bacterium | reverse complement strand
GATGGCGCGGCCGCGCCATCCGGGCCACCAGCTTGCGCCATGTCACGCCGACCGCCGCCACCCTTGCCGCCGAGTTTCACTGCCGCCGCACGCACGAGCGCTACAGCATCGAAGCGCTGAGTGAGATCGTCCGTCACGCCGACCACCACGCCTGCCTTGCCGTCGGCCGCGACACCGATGATCGCGACGACTCCGGAGCCAACGCTCTGCTTGGCTTCATCGGCCAGTGATTTCAGATCCTTCATTTCAACGCCAGAGACCGCCCGACCGAAGAATTTCACGCCGCCGATCTCTTCGATCGCTTGCGCGCCGTCTGCGCCGCCGCCCATGGCGAGCTTTTTGCGCGCTTCTGCAACATCCCGTTCGAGCTTGCGCCGGTCTTCGAGAATCTGGGCGAGGCGTTCGGTTGTCTCGCCTTCCGGGGCTTTGAGAAGCAGAGCAAGCTCATGCAGCCGCTGCGCCTGTGCCTTGAGATAATGACGCGCCTCTTCGCCCGTCTTCGCTTCGATCCGTCGCACGCCGGCGGCCACCGGAGATTCCGCAACGATGGAGATGAGGCCGATGTCGCCGGTGCGGCGCACATGAGTGCCGCCGCAGAGTTCGATCGAAAAAGGCATTGTCGCTGGCGCGGCCGCTTCGTCAGTCAGGACTTCGGCGGCATCGCCCATGGAGACGACACGCACCTGATCGCCATATTTCTCGCCGAAGAGCGCGCGCGCGCCCGAGGTGATGGCCGCGTCCATATCCATGACGCGCGTCGAGACTGGTGAATTGGCGAGGATGGCGCGATTGGCGATATCTTCGATCCGCGTCAATTCCTCGGCCGAAATCGGCTTGGGGTGCGCGAAGTCGAAACGCAAACGGTCGGGTGCGACGAGCGAGCCTTTTTGCGCGACATGATCGCCGAGCACTTGCCGCAAAGCCTCATGCAGCAGATGGGTGGCGGAATGATTGGCGCGCAGTGCGCGGCGCCGGGCGTGATCGACATCGAGTTCGACCGCGAGATTCACATTGAGCGCGCCCGTTTCGACGATGCCGTCATGAATGATGAGATCGCCGACCCGCTTCTGCGTATTGGTGACGCGAAAAGCGACGCCCGGTGCGCGCAACATGCCGGTGTCGCCGAGCTGGCCGCCGGACTCGCCGTAGAAAGGCGTCTGGTTCAAGATTACCTGGCCGGTGGAACTGGCTGCGAGCCGCTCCACTTCATGCCCATCCTGTAGGAGCGCGACGACGATGCCCTCCGCAGCTTCGGTCTCATAGCCGAGAAACTCGCTCGCCCCGAGTTTTTCGCGCAGCTCGAACCAGATCTTTTCGGTCGCTGCTTCGCCCGAGCCGGCCCAGGCGCGGCGTGCATCGGCGCGTTGAAGCTCCATTGCGACGTTGAAGCCTTCGACATCGACACCGAGATCGCGGGCGCGCAAGGCATCCTGGGTGAGATCGAGCGGGAAGCCGTAAGTGTCATAGAGCTTGAAGGCGGTGCCGCCGGGCAGGGTGCCGCCCCGCGGGAGATCGCGCGTTTCCTCGTCGAGGATTGAAAGCCCGCGCGCGAGCGTGACCCTGAAGCGCGTCTATTCGAGCCGCAGAGTCTCGACGATGAGCGCTTCGGCGCGCACGAGTTCCGGATAGGCTGTTCCCATCTCGCGCACCAGCACCAGGACGAGCCGCCACATCAGCGGCTCTTTGGCGCCGAGAAGCTGGGCGTGACGCATGGCGCGGCGCATGATGCGGCGCAGGACATAGCCGCGGCCTTCGTTCGACGGGAGCACGCCATCGGCGACGAGAAAAGCGGAGGCGCGCAGATGGTCGGCGATGACTCTATGGCTCGCCTTCTGCGGCCCGTCCGGATCGACGCTCGTCGCGGCGGCGACGGCGAGGATGAGAGCTCGCATCAGATCGATGTCATAATTCGAAGTCGCGCCTTGCAGCAGCGCGGCGATGCGCTCGATCCCCATGCCCGTGTCGATCGACGGACGCGGTAGAGCGACGCGCTCGCCGGGACCAAGCTGCTCATATTGCATGAACACGAGGTTCCAGAATTCCAGATAGCGGTCACCGTCCTGATCGGCGCTGCCGGGCGGGCCGCCGAAGAGTTTTTCGCCTTGGTCGAAAAAGATCTCGGAACAGGGGCCGCAAGGGCCGGTATCCCCCATCGACCAGAAATTGTCGGAGGTTGAAATGCGGATGATCTTCGAATCGGAAAAGCCGGCGATCTTCTTCCAAAGGTCAAAAGCCTCGTCATCGTCATGATAGACGGTGACGAGCAGCCTGTCCTTCGTAAGGCCGAGAACCTCGGTGATCAAGGTCCAGGCGAATTCGATCGCATCCGCCTTGAAATAATCACCGAAGGAGAAATTCCCCAGCATTTCGAAAAATGTGTGGTGGCGGGCGGTGTAGCCGACATTGTCGAGATCATTGTGCTTGCCGCCGGCGCGCACGCATTTCTGTGCCGTGGCGGCACGGCTATAGGGCCGCTTCTCGATACCGGTGAAGACGTTTTTGAACTGGACCATCCCCGCATTGGTGAACATGAGGGTCGGGTCATTGCGCGGCACGAGCGGCGAGGAGGGCAGGATCTCATGCCCTCTTTGCGCGAAAAACTCGAGAAAGGCGGTGCGGATCTCGTTGACGCTGCTCATATGACCATATCCGGGTCCGGCATCGCCTGGGCTATCCGCTGCGCTGACAGCGGAACGAGACCTAAAGCTGGACGTGGGACCACCAATATATCGGGGAGCGCCTCTTCTAACGGGCGGAGCCTCTCCTGTCGAGCATGCTCAAGCGGCGAACGCGCGGACGGATTCGGAGCTGCCGCTCTCGTCTTTCGGTTTCGTGTCAGATCTGTTCCGTAGCTGGGCCCCACTTGCAGGTCCGATGCTCCAGCTGGTCCCGCCTATGTGGAATGGCATTCTCGGCACGCCGGATGTCTCCGCCGTCCGGGACATGCTCCGACGCTCAAAAAGAAGCGAGGCGTCAGATAAATCCGACGTCTCGAAGATAGGAAAAGCCGATCAACTTTTCCAGGTCATGCTCTCAGGCATTTATCGAGGTGAGGATGCAGACGCGCCGCACCCCGATCTATCGGCGCTGCCGTTTCCCGACGCGCGCAACAAGCCGCACTGGGCGCAGGCTCGCTGCTCTCTCGGCGGAAATTGCGAGGGCGAGAACAGAACAGATCATGAGCAATGTAATCATGAGCGTAGACCTTTCTCAATACAGCTTTTGCCGACGAACCAGATCATCGAGTGGCTGTGCGAACATGCGGCCGAAAGGTTGGGCGAGGATTAAATGATCGGAAAAGCCGGTCACGCCCGGAATATCTGCGATCGCGGCGCGAAGAGCGCTTCTTTCGCCTTCCTTGAGCAAAGTGCCGTTCAATTCGACCTTGCCGCCTTCGACCAAGATGTCGATCAAAGCGCTGGGTGTCCATTTGAGGCGGAGAAGTACAGCGCGAACCGCATCCTTGATCGCGGAATCTCCGGGTGTCGTGGCGCTGAGTTCGTCGTCGAAATCCTCGCCGAGCACATGCATCAGATCGGTACGGTTGATCATGCCGACGAGCTTGTCGCCATGCAGCACCGGCAGGCGCTTGATGTCCCGCGCCTTGACGAGCCTCGCGACCTCGCCCAGTGGCGTATTTTCATCCACGGCGCAGACATCCGGCGTCATCACCTCCTCGACGCGCTGGACTTCTGCGCACCAATGCGTTGCGGCGTGGCTATCGACACTTTCGACTCTGTCATCCCCGAAGAATAAGTCGGGTGCAGCACGACAAGAGACATCGCCGGCGTCATGCCCGCCGATGATTTTCGTGCGCCGCAGGATGTCGCCTCCGGTCAGCATGCCGACGAGCGTGCCGGAGATATCGACGACCGGCAGAGTGGTGATGCCGAAATCGGCCATGAGTGCGATCGCCTGATCGAGCGAGGCCTTTGGGTGGATCCCTGCGATCCGCGTCGTCATTACATTGCAAGCTAGCATCATCATCGTCCGCGTTTTTCGTCACCATTTTGGTCGCGCAGTCCTGATTTGGCATTTTGTAGACGGGAGAGACAGGTGCCGCGTTGATCCCGATCAAGGGGCCAATTTTTCGAAAAAATCTGGTATCCGTTGGCCGTTTGCGACGGGAACCACGCGCCCGTACGGCCGCAGGAAAGGCCACAGGCAACGTAGCGTCGTTCGGAAAGGTCGTCCTCAGCCGTGGGCGGCCGCCGGCGTCAGGGGCGGCTCGATGCGAAGCTCTTTGCCGAGGGCGGGAAAATCCTCGCTCGTGATCGCTTCCTTCGTCAGCAGAAGCTCTGCGCCCTTGTCGAGATCGGCACGCCGGCGTGTCAGAATCTGCCGCTCTTCCTCGAAGGCGATGGCCGCAATGTCATGGACGGCGAGATCGATCTCGCGCAAGGTCGATTCGGATGCGACGGGCTTATCGATCGAATGGGTGCCGAGGAACATCGGTGCCGGCGCCTTATAGACGCGCGGCCCGATGATCTCGGCCATGCCGTAACGGGTGACCATTTCGACGGCGCTTTCGGTCGCACGCTCGAGATCGTCGGCTGCACCCGTCGAAACATCGCCCGAAAAGATCAGTGATTCCGCCGCGCGGCCGCCCATGAGCACGCTGATGCGATGGCGCAATTCGCTCGCCGAAAGCACGAAGCGGTCTTCAGTCGGCCGCTGGATCGTATAGCCGAGCGCGCCGACGCCGCGCGGGATGATCGATACCTTCTGTACCGGATCGACATCTGGCAGAGTCGCGGCTACCAGTGCATGGCCCATCTCATGATAGGCGATGCGCCGGCGCTCGGCCTGGCTCAGGACGCGGCTCTTCTTTTCGATTCCGGCGACGATGCGCTCGATCGCGGCAATGAGATCATCGAATGTTACGGAACTCGCGCCGCGGCGTGTGGCGACCACCGCAGCCTCGTTGACGAGATTGGCGAGATCGGCGCCGGTGAAGCCCATGGTCATGCCGGCGATGTGGTCGAGATCGGCTTCGGGATCGAGATGGATCTTCCGAATATGGATCTTCAATATGTCGAGCCGGCCCTTCCGGTCGGGCCGATCGACGACCACTTGGCGATCGAACCGGCCTGCGCGCAGCAGCGCGGGATCGAGAATCTCCGGCCGGTTCGTCGCCGCGAGCAGGATGACGCCCGAGCTCGGGTCGAAGCCGTCGAGTTCGGACAACAGCTGATTGAGCGTCTGCTCCTTCTCGTCATAGCCGCCGAAGCCGCCGACCGAGCGCGACCGGCCGAGCGCATCGAGTTCGTCGATGAAGATGATGCAAGGTGCCGCCTTGCGCGCCTGTTCGAAGAGGTCGCGCACCCGTGCCGCGCCGACGCCGACGAACATTTCGACGAATTCCGATCCCGAGATCGAAAAGAAGGGAACCCCCGCCTCGCCGGCCACGGCGCGGGCGAGCACGGTCTTGCCCGTGCCGGGCGGGCCGACCAGAAGAATGCCCTTCGGCTCGCGCGCGCCGAGACGGCCGAAAGATTTCGGATCCTTAAGGAAGGAGACGATCTCGTTCAGCTCGAATTTGGCTTCGTCTATGCCGGCGACATCCTTGAACGTCGTCTTCGTATCGGTCTCGACATAGACTTTTGCGCGCGATTTACCGATCGTCATAAGGCCGCCGAAACCTTGTTTTTCGGCAATGCCGCGGAACATGAACATCCAGATCAGATAGAAGCCGACGAGCGGCAAAACCCAAGAGAGAATCATCCCGATGAGGCCACTCGACGGCGCGCCGGTGACTTTCACGCCTTGCGCGATGAGCTTGTCGGCAAGGGCGGGATCGACACGCGCCGTGGCGAATTGCCTGGTGCCATTGGCGAGAGGCTTCGTCAGCGTGCCTTGGATGGTATTGGCGCCGATCACGACATCCGTGACCTGCTTCTCGGCGACCAACTTTTCGAATTCGCTATAGGGGATCGTCGTCGTCTGCTGATAAGAGCCCCAGAGCTGCTGCAGCACCAGCATGCCTATCGCGGCCGCGATAATATACCAGATCAACCAAGTCTGTTTGCGCTTGTTCGCGTCCATCGCTTATGTCTCGCATGCAATGACTGTAAGACTTGGCCTGTGATTGCTTGATCTGTCATCGTTGGCGCATCTCACGTGGAATGGGGAAGACCCGTTCTCGGAGACGGATGTCAGGCCGCATTGTCGCGCCGGTTCTTTCGCTGCACGGAGTGCTCAAGCCTCCGTAAGAAGAAGTTCAATGGCTGGTTACGGCGTCGGCTGCCTTGCGGTAGATCAGTTGCCGGACATTGGAGGCGATCGCCATTTCCTCATTGGTCGGGATCACGAGCGCGGCAACCTTCGACGTGGCCGTATTGATACATTTTTCCGAATCGGCATTGCGACGGGAGTCGAGGCTGACGCCTGCCCATTCCAGGCCTTTGCAGATCATCTGCCTCATATGGGCGGAATGTTCACCGATGCCTGCTGTGAAGACGAAGGCATCGAGCCCGCCGAGTGCGGCAATCAGCGAGCCCGATTCACGAACGACCCGATAAGCGAAGAGTTCCAGCGCCTCCGCCGCATGCGGATCGGGACTTGCCTCCAGCGCGCGCATATCGCTGCTGATGCCAGAGACGCCGAGCAGGCCGGATTGCTTGTTGAGGAGCTTCGAAACCTCTTCGGGCGCCATTCCCTTTTGCGAGATCAGATATAAAATTGCACCCGGATCGATCGATCCAGAGCGTGTACCCATCATCAAGCCCTC
>DAIESR010000110.1 GCA_027346205.1 Beijerinckiaceae bacterium | reverse complement strand
AGCATTTCGCTCGAAGAAGCCTTTTGGCAGGGGCTTCGAAAGGTCGCGCAGCATCGCAACCTTTCGATCGCCGCTCTGGTCGCCGAAATCGACGCGGCGCGCGGTGCAGCCAATCTCTCCTCGGCCATCCGGGTTTTCGTTCTCACATCGCTGACGCAGGAGCCGCGCGTCCATGGACTGCAAGTCGATCTTCAATAGCGCCCGGCGGCGAGAGGATCGACAGCGATAGGTGCATGAAACAGCGGGGCCGGCGCTGGCGGCGGCTGTCGGATGATCGATAAAGGCGCCCTCTGCTGCGCCCTGCGCTTTGCCGCTTCGGCCTTGGCCTTTGTGCGCTCGATTTTCTCAGCCTCGACCTTTTGGGCCTCGACCTTGTTGGCCTCGGTCCTGGCAGCCTTATCTTGGGCGGCTTTTTCCTGAGCGGCTTGCGCGCGCTTGGCGTCCTCTTCCGCCTGCAGCTTTTCTTGTTCGCGCCGGCGTTCCGATTTCAGTCGATTGTAAAAAAATGCCTGCTCGTGGATCTCGAATTCCTGCGTCTGGATGCGGGCGCTTTCTCTGGCGATCGCGCGCGCCGCGAGCGCATTGACGAAGCCTGAGGATTCGATCGTCCGCACCGGGTTCGACACGGGGCCTTCCGAGATCAATGTGATCTGCGGTGCCGGGCCATTCCAATTCTTCGGCAAGGTACGAAGGCTGAGATCGGTTCTCTGATCGAGTGAGAGATTGCCGAGATCGAAACTGGCCTGCAGTGCTGCCGTGACGCCGGGCGCGGGTATTCTGGCGCCCGTCTGCTTCGGTGTGAGACGGACGACGCCCGCGGCCAGCCCGGCATCGAATGCGACCTTGCCCAAGTGAGACGCGCCCTTGTCGAGTTCCGACGCGAGGGCCCGATCAATCTCGCGTCCATCGAGTCCGAGCTGATCATCCTCGACCGCCTTGAACACAAGCCCGATGGCAGCAGGATCGGTGCGCGGCAAGACGAGATCGCCGAAGGTGAGCGTGCCCAAGCCGGCGAGACCAGCGACGATGGCGCTGGCGCTGTCGCCGGTTCCGGCGAGATCGAGATCGCCGCTGAGTTTCCCGCGCGCGCTCGGCAAGACAAGATCATAATCGGAAAGCTTGAGATGGCCGGTGGCGGCGGCCGTCGCGCCATTGCGCCGCAGGGTGAGATTGCCGGCGACACTGCCGGCGCCGAGCTTCATCGAAATATCCCGCAGCGCCAGCTCGAGCCCTGCGCGCCCGCCGGAAATATCAATTCCGAGTTGTGCGTCGCGACCCGACATTTGCGTCCAGAGATCGAAACTCTTCGCCGTCACGGTCAGATGGGTCGGCGGCGGATTGATCATCGCGGCACTGAATTTGGCGTTCGACCAGAGTGCGCTTTCAGGAGGCGGCCGAGACAGTTCGCCAAGTGCCAATTCGAATATCGTCGCGAGCGAAAGCCTGTCGGCGGCAAGCGCGCCGGTCAGGCCTTTCCCATTGTCATAGCCGAGCTTGCCCGCGATCTTGGTGCCGGCGAAATCGCCGGATAGATCGCGCAGCGTGAAACGTGTCGGCTGCGCATCGATATTGGCACGAAAATCTGCGGGAAGCCGTGTCGAAGGGCCGGGGAAGGCGAGTCCTGTCGCCTCCAGCATTGGGGTAAGGTTGATGCTCGCCAGCTTCAGCGTGCCTGAGACATGCGGGGCTGCGAGTTCCGGCGCGACACGACCCTGAAATGCGAAGCTCGTTCCTGCGAGCGATGCCGTGACATCGGCATCGAACGGCTTGTCGAGTCTGCCATGCGCCTTGATTTCCACCCGCCCGGCGCCAAACTCCGGCAAGGGCAGGGGCGAAAGTCCGATCTGGCGGAGCAGATCCAGCGCATCCGGCGCTTCGAGCGTGCTCGCAATCATGAGTTCCGCCGGATTTTGCGGATCGGCCGCGATTTTGGCCGTAATCTTCGTTCCGCCCGCCGTGCCCGCGAGATCGAGCCTGTCGAGCGCATAGCCGCCCTGCGCATTCATCCGAGCCTGTGCCGATAGACCGAGATGCGTCGGGGAGAGATCGGCAGCGCGGGCCAGCAGCGCGTCGGTTGCAGGGCTTGGTGCCAGACGGCGTAGAAGAGCGGCCGCTTCGCCGAGGCTCTTGCTGTCGATCGTGCCGGCGATCTCGCCTGAGCTACCGTCCCATTGTCCATGCGCAGTGATATTGGCGCCGCCCAATCGGGCCAAAGTGAGCCGGTCGAGCTTGGTGAACTTGCCAGTCTTCTGGAGTTTCAATTCGATCGCGCCGGCGTTGAGGCTGCTCTGCCCGAAACTGCTGACTTTCACGGCGCGAGCGTCGAGCCGCAGCGAAAGATCCATGGCCTTCGCTCGGTCGGCGAAGTCGGAAAGATTGGGCATTTTGTCGAAATCGAGCCGTGATGTCGACAGGTCTGCGAAGAGCCGCGCCGGCTCGCCGCTGACGGATCGCGTATAGGCCAAAGTGCCGGACAGGCGCGATCGATCGAGCCGCAGCGACAGATCTCTGCCGACGAAGCCCACTTCCGAAATATTGGCCTTGCCGGTCGCATCGAAGGCATGGATCGGCAGTTCTGCGAACAAATGCGCGCTTTGCGGAAGATGGGCGCTCAGCCATTTGGTGAGCCGGGGAACATCGCCAGCGCTTGCCTCGAAGCGGCCTTTGAAGCCGGCCGCGCTCCCTGTCTCGACATCGCCGTCGAGCAGCAGATGCGAGCCGCCGGGCCCGTCGGCCTGGAA
>DAIESR010000079.1 GCA_027346205.1 Beijerinckiaceae bacterium | reverse complement strand
CGTCGGGGAGTGCGGCATCTACACCTATGAGGTCGCCGAAACGAAAGTAACGCAGGTCATGGACTTTGCCCGTAAGCATCAGCATCCGCTGCAATGCATCATGGAAAAAAAGTGAGAGATCGGAGCCGCTATGCCGTCCTTTTCGCGCAATCTCGAACAAACCCTGCATCGCGCTTTGGCCGTCGCCAATGAGCGGCATCACGAATACGCGACGCTCGAGCATCTTCTGTTGAGTCTGACGGAAGATACGGATGCGGCGGCAGTCTTGCGGGCATGCTCCGTCGACCTCGAATTGTTGCGGAAAAATCTGCGCGACTATATCGATCAGGAACTCGATAATCTGGTCAGCGACGGGCGCGAGGACGCCAAGCCGACGGCCGGCTTCCAACGCGTGATCCAGCGCGCCGTGATCCATGTCCAATCCTCCGGTCGTGAGGAAGTCACTGGTGCCAATGTGCTCGTCGCGATCTTCGCCGAGCGTGAGAGCCATGCCGCCTATTTCCTGCAAGAGCAGGACATGACCCGCTACGATGCGGTGAATTATATCAGCCATGGGATCGCCAAGCGCCCCGGTCTGTCCGATCCGTCCAAGGCGCCGCGCGGTGTCGAGGAATAGGAAAACCGGGACGGGAAGGACAAAGAGGCTGGCGAGTCCAAGAAGAAAGAGGGCGCGCTCGACACCTATTGCGTCAATCTCAACAAGAAGGCGCGTGACGGCAAGGTCGATCCGCTGATCGGCCGTGAGGCCGAGGTCATGCGTACCATTCAGGTGCTCTGCCGCCGGCATAAGAACAACCAGCTGCTCGTCGGTGATCCGGGTGTTGGCAAGACAGCGATTGCCGAAGGTCTTGCGCGCAAGATCGTCAAGAACGAAGTGCCGGAAGTGCTCGCTGATGCGACTGTGTTCGCGCTCGATATGGGCACGCTGCTCGCCGGTACGCGCTATCGTGGCGATTTCGAAGAGCGGTTGAAGCAGGTGATGAAGGAGATCGAGAATCACAAGAAGGCGATTCTCTTCATCGACGAGATCCACACTGTGATCGGTGCCGGCGCCACCTCCGGT
This sequence comes from Beijerinckiaceae bacterium, assembly GCA_027346205.1. GTDB lineage: Bacteria > Pseudomonadota > Alphaproteobacteria > Rhizobiales > Beijerinckiaceae > Methylovirgula. The sequence goes on along the minus strand of DAIESR010000079.1, from coordinate 1,713 downwards.
GGTGCGATGGATGCGTCCAATCTGCTCAAGCCTGCGCTGGCGCAAGGCACGCTGCGCTGCATCGGCTCGACGACTTACAAGGAATATCGCCAATATTTCGAAAAGGATCGGGCACTCGTCCGGCGCTTCCAGAAGATCGACGTCAATGAACCGTCGATCGAGGATGCGATCGAGATCATGAAAGGCCTGAAGCCTTATTTCGAGGAATTCCACAAGGTCCGCTACACCAATGAAGCGGTGAAGGCCGCGGTGGAGCTGTCGGCCCGGTACATTCATGACCGCAAGCTGCCGGATAAGGCGATCGACGTGATCGATGAGACCGGCGCGAGCCAGATGTTGTTGCCCGAGAACAAGCGCAAGAAGACGATCGGTATCAAAGAGATCGAGACCACGATCGCGACGATGGCGCGGATTCCTCCGAAGACCGTGTCGAAAGACGATGCCGAGGTGCTCGAACATTTGACCGAGACCTTGGAGCGCGTCGTCTATGGGCAGAATAAGGCGATCTCCGCGCTGACCTCGGCGATCAAGCTCGCTCGTGCCGGTCTGCGCGACGGCGAAAAGCCGATCGGCTCCTATCTCTTCTCCGGTCCGACAGGCGTCGGCAAGACGGAGGTTGCGCGTCAGCTTGCGACAGCCCTGGGTGTCGAACTCGTCCGCTTCGACATGTCGGAATATATGGAGCGCCATACGGTGTCTCGCTTGATCGGCGCGCCGCCCGGCTATGTCGGCTTCGATCAGGGCGGTCTCTTGACCGATGCCATCGATCAGCATCCGCATTGCGTCTTGCTGCTCGATGAGATCGAGAAGGCGCACCCGGATCTCTACAACATCCTTCTGCAGGTAATGGATCACGGCAAGCTCACTGATCACAGCGGCAAGCAGATCGATTTCCGCAATGTGATCTTGATCATGACGACCAATGCCGGTGCCGCCGATATGCAGCGCTCGGCCTATGGGTTCACGCGCACGAAGCGCGAAGGCGAGGATGTGGAGGCCATCAACCGTATGTTCGCGCCGGAATTCCGCAACCGTCTCGATGCGGTCGTCGCCTTTGGCCGTCTGCCGGTGGAAGTTATTTCCAAGGTCGTCGACAAGTTCATCATGCAGCTCGATGCACAGCTGGCCGAACGCAATGTTTCGGTCGAGCTCACCGATGAGGCGCGGAACTGGCTCGTCGACAATGGTTATGACGAACATATGGGTGCGCGGCCGATGGCGCGCGTCATCCAGCAGATGATCAAGACGCCGCTCGCCGATGAAGTGCTCTTTGGCCGGCTGAAGAATGGCGGCACGGTGCGTGTCGTCGTCACCTCGGACGAGGATGGTGTCAAGAAGCTCGGCTTCGTCTACCCGGAAGGTCCGGTGTTGCCGCGCCCGGAGCGCGACATTGTCGAGGCTGGCAAGAAGCGCGTGCGAGCGGAGCCGGAAGTGCGCCGCGCCAAAGCGCGCAAGCTGAAGCCGGATGATGACGAAGGCGGACCCGAAGGTGGGGAAGGCGGTCCAGAGGAACCCGCAGGTGGGAATGTCGCCGAAAAAACGGCCGCCACCGAGGAGGCCGATAAGCCGTCAGGCGTTGTTCCGAACGTGCCTCTACAGAACTGAGGCAAGTTCCCGAAAAGCCGCGTAGGCTTTTCGGATCGGACCAGCGTCATGAAAAAATCAGAGTGCCATAGCGAATCATGAAAACGGGCCTCGCAACAGCGAGGCCCG
>DAIESR010000078.1 GCA_027346205.1 Beijerinckiaceae bacterium | reverse complement strand
TCGCATTTGCAAATCTTAGCGAAGCCAGAGAGCGGTTAAACGCCGTCGGCCCTGGCGATGTCGTCATTCTCGACACCGGCGCCTGGGGCGCACTCGAAGGTCCGGGCGGCGCGCCGCAGCTCCAGGCGCTGAGGGCGCGTGGCGCGACGGTCGGGCTCATGGCCGCGGCCGGACGCAATGCTGCAAAACTTCTGTCTGGGCGCGGCATCACGGGCCTGCTGGCCCCGGATGCCGAAGTGGAGACGGTCGTCGCGCTCGCTGAGGATCTCGCCGCCGGTCGCGCCCATTTCTCCGATGTCGAGCTGCCGCCGGGTGTGCCGGCACGTTTGTCGCGTCTGTCGAGCCGCCAATTCGAAATCCTAGAGCTGATGACACGCGGCCTGCTCAACAAGCAGATCGCCTGGGAATTGGGGCTCACCGAAGGCACTGTCAAAAGCCATGTCTCGGCCATTCTCGACAAGCTCGGCTGTGATCGGCGGACCCAGGCGATCACAACCTTCATGCAATGTTTCGGAGTGATGCAGGATCGCGCCGCTCTGTCTTCTTGAAATCGAGCCGTTTTCGTCTGCTGATCGGCTACGACATCTGCGCCGTAAAGCTCGTGCAAGGCGCCTGCGGATGTCACGGAAATGCCACTAGCGTGGCGCGGTTTGCGTAGATGTGACGAATTACGGCTCGTTGTCATTCAGATGATAAAGGGCGGGCGCGAGTGATGTTGCCATCCGCTGTTCCAACAAGTGGGTTGCGTGCCCGTATAGTTTAACGGCGGCTTCTTTCCACTGCCGCAATATTTCGCTTTATTCTGCGTGCGCTTGTGGCGCACAGTATGTTTTGATCCTGCGCGCGGGCTCGCTCGCGCCGAGAAGACAGTCACAATCGAGCCGAGAATGAGCACGGGCATGAGCAAGGGATTGAACGCACCGGCTTCGTGGATTGCGTCACATATTCCGCTTGTCCACAAAGATGTTGTTGGCCCCGATGCTTATGTGTCAGGCCTTATTCTCGAGCGCTATTTCGAGCGGGTCGAAAGCGGCGAGATCGAGCATGATGTCGCGCAGGAAGGTGCCTTGCTGGCGCTCGACCGATTGAGTGTCGAACTCGCTTCCTATCATCCCATCCGCAGGAGCGGTGGGCTCGGCCGGCTGTTCGGGTCGCGCGCCAGTGCCATGCCGCTCCAGGGCCTTTATATCTGGGGGGCGGTCGGGCGCGGCAAGACCATGCTGATGGACCTGTTCTTCGACGAGACGCGGGTCCAGCACAAGCAGCGGCTGCATTTCCAAGCCTTTATGGCCGATGTGCATGCGCGCATCTTCGCCATCAGGCAGCAAATGAAGAAAGGGCTCGTCAAAGGCGATGACCCCATCGCTCCTGTGGCCGAAGCGATTGCCGAAGAATACTGGCTGATCTGCCTCGACGAATTTACCGTGACGGACATCGCCGATGCGATGATCCTCGGGCGGCTTTTCACCCAATTGTTCCAACGCGGCGTCGTCGTCGTCGCCACCTCCAATGTCGAGCCGGACGAACTCTACAAGGACGGGCTCAACCGGGCTTTGTTTCTGCCCTTCATCGATCTGCTGGCAGAGAAGATGCAGATTCTTCATCTTTCGGCACGGACCGATTTTCGCCTCGAAAAACTGAAAGGCGAGCCCGTCTATCACATGCCGGCGGATGCCAAGGCCCACGCGGCGCTGACCCGGGCTTTCGCCGCTTTGACCGGCGTAGCCGAAGCGCCGAGCATGACACTCGATGTCCTCGGCCACAGCCTTGTCGTCCCGCAGGCCAAGGCGCATGTCGGGCGCTTCGATTTCAAAGATCTTTGTCATGCCTCGCTGGGGCCGCGCGATTTTCTGGCGATCGCGCAAAATTTCCATACCGTGCTCGTCGATGGCATCCCGATCATTCGATCCGAGGAGGCAGATGTTGCCAAGAGATTCATTCTGCTGATCGATGCGCTCTATGATCAGCATGTGAAGCTCATCGTTTCGGCGGAGGCGGAGCCGGACGAACTCTATCAGGGTACGAGTGGCCGCGAAGCCTTCGAATTCGCCCGTACCGCGTCGCGTCTCATGGAGATGCGTTCGGCGACCTATCTCGGTCTACCGCATGGCTCGATCGCCTCGATCGGCTCGGGCGCGACGACGGGCCTCGTCGAGACCTGAACGCGCCTGTCGCCCGCGGGCATCGTGCCCGGGTGGCGTGTGAAATCTGCCGCATCCTCGACGAAGGGACGGGTAGCGGGCTCATCGAGATCAAGGACCAGGAATTTTGTCTGCTGCTGATTCTCAATGCCTTGCACCGCTTCATCGACCCGACCGCCATGGTCCGAGATATCGACCAGACGCGGATTGAACTGAATGAGCGAGCGGTGAGGGGTCTGGATCTGCCGCAGCTTTTTCTAGAGCCTGTCCCGGAAAAGTCGATCAACTTTTCCGGGACAAGCTCTACCGTGAGCGCTGCATTGAGTTTTAAAGCTTTGAAATTCAAAGTCTTCAACTTTCACACCACGATTTTCTGCTCCGCTTCCGCACTTTGTCCAGGTGTTCGCGAAACCTTCTCCCTTGCATAAGCAGGTCGAGTTCGGCAGAACCGCCGACAGCCGTTCGGTCCGCAGTTTTTACGTTGAGAGATTTGGACCGAGGTTTCTTGCGGGGCAGACGGGCGCCAGTGCCGCCCAGCCCATGCTAGAATAATCGGGGCTAGAGCATGTCTTGGAAAAGTTGTTCGACTTTTCCGACTGAGGACATGCTCTAGGCCGTAACTACGTCAGGTCGATCGGCGGCAGTGCTACACACAGTACCGACAAACATCAGGACCGAGAAAATGGGACGTCACAAGATAGGACTGATCGGTGCCGGCCAAATTGGAGGAACGCTCGCTCATCTCGCTGGGCTGAAGGGATTGGGCGATATCGTCCTGTTCGATATTGCCGAAGGCACGCCGCAGGGCAAGGCGCTGGATCTTGCCGAAGCCGGTGCTCTGTATGGCTTTCATGGCCGACTCGCGGGCGGTAATGATTATGCGGTGATCGCCGGCGCCGATGTGGTGATCGTCACCGCCGGCGTGCCGCGCAAGCCTGGCATGAGCCGCGACGATCTGCTCGACATCAATCTCAAGGTGATCGAAGCGGTCGGCAAAGGCATCAAGCAACATGCGCCGGATGCTTTTGTCATCTGCATCACCAATCCGCTCGACGCCATGGTATGGGCGCTGCAACGTGCGACTGATCTGCCGCCGAACAAAGTCGTCGGCATGGCCGGCATTCTCGATTCCGCCCGCTTTTCCTATTTCCTCGCCGAGGAATTCAACGTTTCGGTTGAAGATGTCGGCACCTTCGTCCTCGGCGGCCATGGCGACGATATGGTCCCGATGCTGCGCTATTCGACGGTTGCCGGCATTCCTTTGCCAGATCTCGTCAAAATGGGCTGGACGACGCAGGAGCGGCTCGATGCCATCATCGATCGTACGCGCAAGGGCGGCGGCGAGATCGTCAATCTTTTGAAAACCGGTTCCGCCTTTTATGCGCCGGCGGCCTCGGCGATCGCCATGGCCGAAAGCTATCTTTATGACAAACGTCGTGTTCTGCCCTGTGCGGCGCAGCTCAACGGCGAATATGGTGTCAAAGGTATTTACGCCGGCGTTCCCGTGATCCTCGGTGCCAATGGCGTCGAAAAGATCATCGAGATTGCCCTTGAACCCGAGGAGAAACGGATGTTCGACAAATCCGTTGCGTCGGTGCAGGCCCTCATCGAAGCCTGTAAGACCATAAACCCCGCCTTTGCACGTTGATGATCGAAAGAGCGCTAACGACGACGGATGCTCTGAGCCATCGTCGGGGCGCTATCGGGCCGTAATGAGAGATCGAAATGAACATCCATGAATATCAGGCGAAGGCGATTTTGCAGGAATATGGGGTCGCGGTATCGCCTGGGGTTGCGATTGTTACGGCGGTGGAGGCGCGCGCAGCGGTTGGGCAATTTGAAAGCCCTGTCTATGTCGTGAAGTCGCAGATCCATGCGGGCGGACGCGGCAAGGGCAGCTTCAAGGAGGCCGAGGCCGGTGCGGGCGGCGGCGTGCGGCTCGCGCGTTCGGCGGATGAGGCCGTGCTTTTCGCCGAGCAGATGCTCGGCAGGACTTTGGTGACGGTGCAGACCGGGCCTTTGGGCAAGCAGGTCAACCGGCTCTATATCGAAGCGGGCTCGGCGATCGACAAGGAATTCTATCTCTCGCTTCTCGTC
>DAIESR010000053.1 GCA_027346205.1 Beijerinckiaceae bacterium | reverse complement strand
AGCCAGAATCCAAAAGCACCAGCGCATTGGCCCGCCGCGCCAACCGATGCGCCGCCGATCCATTCCGCGCCAGGGCGGTCAGGTCGGCGCGGTCAGCAGGAGACAAAAAGCCGGCGCAAATCATCCCACAACACGAATCCCAAAATCGCCCCAGGGCAAGCGGTTTTTCGGACTATCAATGAATCAGGGTATATACCAAATATCCGCTGATCCAGCCCTGATCTGAGAAGATATACACGATCTCTGATATGTCAGAATTATCAAAATAATTCAATGATACATCAATATTTTTGAATGTTGAGCGGCGCTCTGAGCCATCGCCACGCTGCATCCCATATCATTGTATGCCAAATCCTGCGCGCTGAAACGCCGCAGCGATCGCGGCTCTGATCCGCATCAAGGCCGTTTCGCCGAAGTCGCGGCATTTTTGGTAATGGCCTTCCAAGAGCGGATGGCGCCTGCTTTCGACGAACACCATGCCGATTCAAAATGCGGAAATCGCCGCCATGTTCGAAGAGGCTGCCGAGCTTCTCGACATCAAGGGTGACAATCCCTTCCGGTCCCGCGCTTATCGCCGTGCTGCGCGCGTTCTGGCGCAATGGCCCGAAAATGTCGGCACGCTCCTGAAGCAAGGCAAAAATCTCGACGATCTGCCCAGCATAGGCGAAGACCTCGCGGGCAAGATCGCGGCGATCGTAGCCACCGGCAAATTCGCCCTCCTCGAACAACTCAAGCGCGAGCTTCCGGGCGAATTGCCGAAGATCGCTGCGCTTCCCGGCCTCGGTCCGAAGCGGGTGAAGCGGCTGCATGACGAGCTAGGCGTGAAGACGCTCGAAGATCTTCGCCGCGCCATCAACGCCGGGCGGGTGAAGAAATTGCGCGGCTTTGGACCCAAGTTCGAAGAAAAGATCTCCGCCGCTCTCGCCAAGCCGAGTAGCCCGACGCGTTTCAAAATCCCCTTCGCCGAGGCCGAAGCGCAGGCTCTCGTCGCCTTTTTGAGGACAGGGATCGATCATGGCTGCGTAGAGATCGCCGGCATCCTGCGTCGTCGGCGCGACACGATCGGGGATGTCGATATCATCGCCTGCACCGAGGATGGCGCGGCGCTCGGCGCGCATATGGTCGGCTATGACAGCGTCGTCGAGGTTCTGGCGCAAGGACCAACGCGCACGAGCGTCGTCTTGCGCTCGAAGCTTCAGATCGATCTGCGTGTCGTGCCGGAAGAGAGCTATGGTGCCGCCCTGCTCTATTTCACCGGGTCCAAAGCTCATAACATAGCCCTGCGGTCGCTCGCCAATGAGCACGCCTGGAAGCTGAACGAATATGGCCTCTTCTCAGGAACACGGCATATTGCTGGAACAAGCGAGGAAGAGATTTACAAGAAGCTCGGCCTCGCCTTCGTGCCCCCCGAGCTGCGTGAGGATCGCGGCGAGATCGCGCTTGCCGCAACGAACAGCCTGCCGGACATCATCACTCTGGGCGATCTTCGCGGCGATCTCCATATCCATTCGGATTGGAGCGACGGCACCGCCTCGATCGCCGAAATGGCCGCGGCGGCGCGGGCCCGCGGCTATCGCTATATGGCGCTCACCGACCACAGCCAGCGAGTGACGATCGCCCATGGCCTCGATGGGCCGAGGCTTGCCCGGCAAATGGCGGCGATCGACAAGCTCAATGACGAGACGCCCGACTTCACGATCTTGAAAGGTATGGAAGTCGACATTCTTGCCGATGGCAGCCTCGATCTGTCCGAACGGCTTCTCTCCCGCCTCGACATCGTCGTCGCCGCGGTCCATTCGAAATTCGATTTGCCACGCGCGCAACAGACGGAACGCGTCATCAAGGCCATGGACAATCGGCATGTGTCGATCATTGCGCATCCCACAGGACGGCTGATCGGCGAGCGCGAGCCCTATGCTCTCGACTTGGAAAAACTCCTCGCGGCAGCGCGCGAAAGAGGTTGTGCGCTCGAACTCAACGCCCATCCTGATCGGCTTGATCTCAATGACATCGACGCCCATGCCGCTAAGGAAGCAGGCGTCATGACAGCCATCTCGACGGATGCGCATACGATCGCCGGCCTCGACAATATCCGCTTCGGCATCGATCAGGCACGGCGCGGCTGGCTCACGGCCCATGATGTCTTGAACACGCGGCCGCTGAGCGAATTGAAGAAGCTTTTGAAGCGCTGAGGCTGCGGGATCAGCAACGATCTTGCGTCGCAAAATGATGCGCGAGCGCAATCACGTCGCCATGATCAGGGTAACATTTTCTCCCCGGAACCGAAGAAACGAAGGACAGCCAATGCCTATGAGGTGCTCGCAGACGCGAGTGCGACGTCCCAAGGAGTCCAAAATGAAAATGACCATAATCTCCGGCAGCAGCATCGCGGCTGCGGCAATCGCTCTCACGATGAGCGGAATGTCCCTCGCACCGGCGAACGCGAAAGCAGCCAAGAGCGTCCATTGCTTTGGGATCAACACCTGCAAGGGCCAGGGGTCCTGCAAGAGCGCAAAGAATGCCTGCAAGGGGCAAAATAGCTGCAAAGGGCAAGGCTGGCTTCCGGAGAAATCCGCAAAGGCCTGCACCAAAATGGGCGGCAAAGTCGGCTGATCCATTTGATCGACCAGAACTTGCTCGACATCGAGCAGAAATTTTCACCGCTCGGCGTGCTTTCGCGATGAAGATCGCGGAGGCACGCCTCATTGTTGAAAATGCTTTCACGCAGGAACACACCGATGCAGAAACCTTCGCCTCTCGGATTCGGGCTCGGCCTGCGCCCGATCTATTATCCAGATATTCTCGAACAGAAGCCTCCCGTCGATTGGTTCGAGATCATATCCGAGAATTTCATGGTGCCAGGCGGCCGGCCGCTTTCCCTGCTCGACGCAATTCGTACCGATTACCCGATCGTCATGCACGGCGTTTCGATGTCGATCGGCTCGACCGCGCCGCTCGATCATGATTATCTTTCAGCCCTCAAGGCACTGGCTGAGCGCGTCGAGCCGGCGTGGATTTCCGACCATCTGTGCTGGACCGGCGTGCATGGCGCCAATCTGCATGATCTCCTGCCCATGCCCTATACGGAAGAAGCACTCGATCATGTGGTTGCGCGGATTGCCCGTGTTCAGGATTTTCTCGGCCGCCGGATCGCCATTGAAAATGTCTCGAGCTATGTGACTTTCGCAAGCTCGGAGATGGACGAATGGACTTTCGTGCAAGAGGTCGCCGAACGCGCCGATTGCTGGCTGCTGCTCGACGTCAACAATATTTTCGTCTCGGCTTTCAATCATGATTTCGACGCGACCGCATTCCTTCATGCGATCAAGCCGGACCGCGTCGTGCAGCTCCATCTCGCCGGCCATTCCGATTATGGCACGCATAAGATCGACACCCATGACGAGCCGATCTGTGCCAAGGTCTGGGCGCTTTATGAGGAAGCGTGCCGGTGCTTCGGCTCGGCCTCCACCCTGATCGAACGCGACGACAATTTTCCGCCTTTCGCCGAACTCGTCGCCGAACTCGACCATGCGCGCGACATCGCTCGCAAGCCGCATACAGCAGTCGAGGCCGTCGCATGAAGCTCGCCGCGCTTCAGACGGCTTTTCAGGATGCGATCCTCGACGAGGCCGGCGAGATCATCGCCGCGATCATGCCGTCGCGACAGCTCGACAGCGCTGCGCGCTTCGCCATCTATGCCGATGCCTATCGCTCACGGCTCGCCGAATTCCTGGCCAATGATTATCCTGTCCTGCATCTCGCCCTCGACGATCAGGATTTCGGAATGCTCGCGGCGGCCTATATCGACTCCACCCCATCCGCGCACCGCAATGCGCGCTGGTATGCACATGCATTGCCGGATTTCATGCGCGCCCATACGCCCTGGTGCGACAGCAAAATATTCGCTGATCTCGCGCTCTTCGAACGCGCTCTGAGCGATGCTTTCGATGCTGCGGATGCGCCTAGCCTCGACGCCACGGCGCTCGGCTCGATTGCTCCCGATGAGCAGCCACGGCTCTGCTTTGCATTTACGCCCAGCGTCGCGCTCCTGACCCTCCAGCAAGGAACCGCCGCTTACTATGAGGCAGCGATCGAAAATCAGGCCGCATCTCTCCCGGAAACCGCCGGAGAAGAGACGCTCCTCATCTGGCGAGGAGCCGTGCAACAGCCTTTCTACCGCATCGTCGAAGAGGATGAGGCGCTGGCGCTCGCTGCGGCAACGAGCGGCGCGAGCCTCGAAGAGATCTGTGGTCTTCTGAGCCTACGCAACGAGGCCGAGACGGCTGCGAGCCAAGCAGCGGCGTTTCTCCTCCACTGGTTCGCAGATGGGCTCGTCGCAGGTCTATCCTGCCGCTAAACATAACCTGCAACAGAATTGGAGAGAGCGGCAATGAGCGGAAAACTCGCGATCGGCCAAGACGACGTTCTGCTCGTCATCGATGTCCAAAATGACTTTTGTCCCGGTGGCGCGCTCGCCGTTCAGCACGGCAACGAGATCGTCCCCATCCTGAATAGCGTCGGGCAACACTTTGCCGATGTCGTGCTGACGCAGGATTGGCATCCGCCGGGACACAGCTCTTTCGCATCGAGCCATCCCGGCCGCAAGCCTTTCGAGACGATCGATCTCGCCTATGGGCCGCAGACTTTATGGCCAGACCATTGCGTCCAGGCCAGTTCAGGCGCGCAGTTCCATTGCGGCCTTGCGATCCCCCATGCGTGCCTGGTGATCCGCAAAGGCCTGCATAGCGGCATCGATTCCTATTCCGCCTTTCGCGAGAACGATCGCGAGACCACCACGGGCCTCGCCGGCTATTTACGTGAACGGGGGCTGACGCGGATCTTTATTGCCGGTCTCGCCTATGATTTCTGCGTGCGCTATTCGGCGGAAGATGCCCTGGCCGCGGGCTTTGACGTCACTGTGATCGAAGACGCCTGCCGTGGCCTCGATATCGAGGGTTCCATGGCTCAGACGCACGAAAGGCTCGCGGCGCTCGGCTGTACGAGCATCATCTCGGCGGAGATCCTTGCCGACTGAAGGCGATCAGCCTGTGCAAACTGTCGGTGGCACGCCGTTTAACGGCGTGCGGCCAATGCAGCGTGCTTTTTCGCGGGCACGAGGCGAGGAGCCCAAAGGAAGGCGCCGGCAAGATAGCCAAACTGCAGGCATGCACCGCAGAGAAAGGCCGCGCCCACCGTCTCGATCAGGGAAAAAGAGTAGAGGCCAGCTAAATTCACGGCAGCAATCCATGCGAGGATGGTGGCTGGAACCAAGGCAAAACCCTTCATCCAGCGGCTGAGCGCGACTCCGATTGCGATCAGAAGCAAAGCGAGCAGGATCATAATGGTCTCCGTAACCATACTGCCGGCTACGCTCTTAACAAACCATTAAGCCTCATCCTCGTTCCGAAGTTCTGAAAGATCCTGCGATGCCGGCCGCCGACGCGATGAGACGAACCAAGGCTCTTCTTACACTTCTTCTCGTATTGTTGGCTCGCCCACGCGTTTAGAGCCTGTTTTCGTCAATGAGACAGGATATATCCGATGTCTCAT
>DAIESR010000049.1 GCA_027346205.1 Beijerinckiaceae bacterium | reverse complement strand
GTCAGCCTACGCTCTGCGTGCCAAGACGAGCTAAAGCTTCCTACTATATACGATGAGGACTGCTAAATCCCATGATCCAACAGTCTGCGATTCTCATCAGCGATGCTGGCTCAGAGCGGTATCCCGAAGAAAGTGTCGTCGGCACCGCCCCAGGCCTTATGCAGCGCGAAGGCATCGTACCATTTGCCATTCTCGGCTTCGTCGGCACCGCGAGAGGTGACTTTACCCTCGGTGTTTTCGCCCTGCAGATATTTCTTGGCGTTGCGGATGAAACGGTCGAGATCCTTCTTGTCCGTGGGGCGAACCACGCATCTTGGGACTTCGTCGACCAATATTGTCGTAGGAAGCATTTCCTAACTCCCTCCGAGAAAGGACATGTCGGCTTTCTCGCTAAAAAGCAGGTTCCGTGCCAATGCGTGCGGGTTCCGATCCTACCGCAAGCACGACATTTGCTTCGCTTGTGCGCTTATTTGCCAGGAGCGGACATGCCAAGCGAAAGAAAGACCGCGGCCGAACTCGAGGCCTTGATCCTTTCCAGACTTGGCGCACAGGGCATAGATGCCGCGTCGATCGAGGTCTATGCGATCGACGAGCCCGGTACAGACATGACCTGGACCGTGCGGCGGCTGCGGCTCAACAAGACGTCCGAGGTCAAGGTGGAAGGCGCGTTGAAGCGCGTTGTCTTTGCCTTGGCGGAACAATATGAACTCGCGATCGATGCGGTTGCCACATCATCGCAGCCGCTTTTGGAGTCCGCGGCAAAAACCGAGCAAGGGGCGTAGATCATGGCCGAAGGCACTGAAGAAGAGCTACCCCCGATTACCATTGAGGGCATGCTGATCGAGCCGGGCGAGACGATTTGGCGGGCTCTCACCGATGCCGATCTTATCGCGCAATGGTTCATGCCGAATGATTTTTCGCCCGAGGTCGGCCATAAATTCAATTTCCGTATTCCGCCGGTCGGCCCATGGGACGGTGTGTCGGAAGGCGAGGTTTTGGCGGCCGAGCCCTTCTGGCGGCTGCAATATAGCTGGCGCGGCGGCTCGCATGAGCTGGAAGGATTCGGCCGCTATATCGATACGGTCCTGACTTGGACTCTCTCGCCCTTACCCAATGGCACGCATGTGCGGCTTGAGCATGCCGGCTTTACACAGGATAATGCCGCCGTTCATGCCATTATGAGTAGCGAGAACGGCTGGGCTTCGGTCGTCAACCGGCTTGCCAAAGTCGTCACCGACCTGGCTCAGGAAGGCTGAGCCGAAGCGCTCAGCCGAAGCGCTCATTTGGCTGTCCCGCTGCATTTACTTGGCTGCGCCGCCCATCGCGAGATCGTGGTAATAGCGCGCGATGCGCTCATACCATTCGTGCCGCGCCTGCAGATGGGCGAGGCCGCGGCTGCGTTCCGGCAATTGCAGAGTAGCGATGAGCGTCTCGACCTCCCTGCGCGCGGCGCTTTGTGAGGCGGAGAGACTGCCGCTGCGCATCGCCTCTTCGATCGGATCGAGGGCTGTCAGTCCGATCGGGAACAGCTCACGGAAAATCACCCGGTCGTGCAGGCCTTCGGTCGGACGAAATTGCAGTTCTGCTGCGAGCTTGGCGAGGCTCGCACTGATCTGTTTCGCATTATTCGACTGAATCGAGGACATGCGATTGCGCACCAGCACCCAATCGATGATGCCCTGATCGACGAGCTTGCGTCGGCGTCGTGCCTCGATCACGAGATCGGCATAATGCGCGATTTGCCCGCGCTGCGTCCGGTCGTGATGAACGCGAGAGAACACATCGACATCGATGAAGGAATCATTCACCGGCGATACGAGGGTATCGGCGAGCGAATGCGCGAGTCGCATCAGATAGGAGTCGGACGCAGGTGTGTCGATGACGACGAATTCATAAGAATGTTCGATTTCCGCAATGGCCGAAGCGAAAGCCCCGAACTCCACCGTTTCATTGTCGTGCAGATTTTCCGAATTGCTGCGCTCAAGTGCACAATGAAACGGTAACTCCACCTCCCAAGGCGCATTGGCGGCCCAGGATTGGCGATTTTCCAGAAAGCGCGTCAGCGTTTTCTGGCGCGTGTCGAGGTCGATGGATGCAACGCGAAATCCCGCTTTCAGAAGTGCGATGCAGATGTGTATCGAGAGGGTCGACTTGCCGGTGCCGCCTTTTTCATTGGCGACGACGATGACATGCGCGCTGCGCAGGTCGGGGCGCTCGGCCTCGGGTTCAGCGGTCGTGCTGCGTGCGCGCATCGGATGATCTCGTCTCGTGATCAATATACAAGCGCAAATTCCTCTCCCGCAGTTGGATATGGCATTTGGCCATTTGATCACTTGTGCACTCGGGGCCTCGGGCGCACCAATGTCTTCGACTCACCAGTATATCCGACGTGTCATCGGATCGAAGCGGTCATGTCCTCAGCCGTCATTCTACGCATGATCAAATCTAAACCATCCACAATTTTTCGGGGTATCGCCGTAACGTAACGGGAATTATGAGGTGGAAAAGCGCACGTCGCGGTAAGCAATTAAACCAGTCTAGCACAAAGCAGCGATTTGCGAGCGCCGAGAGAAGATCGCCGCTTTTTTCATGCCGATATGGCATAGACGCCACAGACAGCCGCGTGGTCGCGGCGAAGTCAGAATGGCATGGGACGCCGACATTCAAAATGCGCCGCATTCGACAAGTTTCGATTGGCGATGCGTCATGTCTCATTTCACATTGGATCTTGCCCGGTAGAGCCAATCATATCGGGCGAGCAATTGCCGTGCGCTCATGCTCCGCAAGCCGAGATCGCGCAGAAATGCGGGCGGTCCCGCAAGATGGTAGATCTGCGCTTGTCGCCGCGATTGCGCCTGCACGCGGCTCGCGCGTGGCCGCCGCGCCGCCGCATAAGCGGCGAGGGCCTCTTCGATTCCGCGGCCCGCGCTGAGCGCCGCACCGAGCATGGCGGCATCCTCGATCGCCTGCGCCGCGCCCTGGGCCAGAAAGGGCAACATGGGATGCGCCGCGTCGCCGAGCAGCGCTGCGCGGCCGGTCGACCACGCGGGGAGTGGGTCGAGGTCGACGAGCGGCCATTTCCGCCATTCGCGCGCCGCACCGATCAGGTGTCTGGCGTCGGCGTGCCATTTCGAAAAATGCGCATTGATTTCATCGGGCGCGCCGGATTGCGCCCAGATGTCGGCGCGCCAATCGATCGCGATTGGTGCCTCGATGATGGCGACGGCATTGACGACGCTGCCCGCGCGCAACGGATAATGTACGAGATGGGCCTTCGGGCCGAGCCAAAGCGTGCTTTCGGGCCGGCGCTGCTCAGGTGCCACATGTTCCGCATCGATGAGCGTGCGCCAAGCGACATGG
>DAIESR010000031.1 GCA_027346205.1 Beijerinckiaceae bacterium | reverse complement strand
TCCGGTCTCAGTCTCGAAGTCAATGCGGATAATCCGCGCGCGCTGCGCTTTTACGAGAAGCATGGATTCAGCAGGGTCGGGTTTGGCCATAATCCGCGGTCCGGCCTGGCGATTTGGCGGATGCGCTGGCTCGGCGCTTGAGGGGCCTCGGCAGCAGTTCTTCGTGCAGGGAGCGGGATGAAGAAAAGTGGGAACCGGTCTTCTGCCCGCATCCCGCTCTAAGGTGTTGGAGTTGATCACGTTCGTGACTTTGGACCGTGTCAGTCCAAAGTCTTCGCGATCTAGCCTCTGGCAATTGTGTGCGCGCGCCTCTAAATTGGGTTGGCGGAGCTGCGGGGTGCGTGTGGATCATATTCCCCGGGGCCTTTCGATCTCGACGGGAGCTGTCCCTGTCCTTGCCCGTGGGCTTGGGCACATGGCACCCACCTACTTTGTAGGTTCCCGGGATCGGCATCCCACGGCCACTGTGGCCCCGCGCTTCCTTTCGGCGATTGCGGCCCATCGGCCTGCCTAGCCTCACTCAGAATTTCATGGACATTTCCTCCGCCAAAGCCGCTTTGCGCAGCCAAGCCTTGTCGCGCCGCGGTCTCATCAACGGGATCGAGTCGCGCGCCTTCGCCCAGCGTCTTGCCAATATCGGCGCCGGCATTGTCGCGGAGAAGAAGGCGGGCATCGTCTCGGTCTTCTGGTCGATCGGTACCGAGCCGTCGACCTTTCAGCTTCTCGAAAATCTCGCTCGGCAAGGCGTTCAAACCGCTCTGCCCGTTATGCAGGGGCGCGCCGCGCCGCTGGTCTTTCGGCTGTGGAAGGAAGGCGAGCCTTTGGCCGAGGTCAAATGGGGCATCAAGGAGCCCTTGCCGAGCGCGCGGGAGGTCGAGCCCGATCTTCTCTTTGTGCCGCTGGCCGCCTATGACCGAAAGGGCAATAGGCTCGGCTATGGCGCCGGCTATTACGATCGGACGCTGGCGAAACTCCGCGCCAAGAAGTCGATCACGGCGGTCGGTGTCGCTTATGGGATTCAGGAGTTGCAGGAAATACCGACCGATTCCTATGACGAGAAGCTCGATTATTTGCTCACCGATCACGAGTGGATCATCTGCAAGTGATACGGAAAACAGGATTGTTTGATGCGTTTGCTCTTCATTGGTGATGTCGTCGGCCGCGCCGGGCGCATGGTGCTTCAGGATGAGCTGCCGAAACTTCGCCAAGCGTGGCGACTCGATTGCGTCATCGTCAATGGCGAGAATGCGGCCGGCGGCTTTGGCATCAATGAACAGATCCTCAATGATTTTCTCGCCTGCGGCGTCGATTGCGTGACGCTCGGCAATCATGCCTTCGACCAGCGCGAGGCCTTGAACTTCATCAGCCATCAGCAGCGGCTCATCCGCCCACTCAATTATCCACGCGGCACGCCGGGACGCGGTGCGAGTCTGATCGAGACAGTAGGTGGCGCGCGCATTCTCGTGGTCAATGCGCTCGGCCGCCTCTTCATGGATGCGCTGGACGATCCTTTCGCGCTTGTCGCGGAAGAGATCGCCGCCTGTCCGTTGCGCGAAGCTTGTGATGCCGCAATCATCGATTTCCATGCCGAGACATCGAGCGAGAAACAGGCTTTCGCGCATTTTGTCGATGGACGCGTCTCGCTCGTCGTCGGCTCGCACACGCATGTGCCGACCGCCGATCATCAGATCCTGCCGCAGGGCACGGGCTATATGACCGATGCCGGCATGACGGGTGATTATGATTCCGTCATTGGCATGGAGAAGGAAGAACCGATCCGCCGCTTCACCCGGAAAGTGCCCGGTGGGCGGCTCGAGCCCGCGGCCGGCGCCGCCACGCTCTGCGGCGTGGCAGTCGAGACCGATCCGTTCGGGCTGGCCGTCAAGATCGGGCCGGTGCGGGTCGGCGGCAGGCTTTCCCCGGCGCGGCCGGATTTCTGGGATTGAGGTGCTGTATGCGTCATGACTGGTTGGTGGGCGTCTCGATGAAAAAGTTCGTTTTCGTTCCTTTGTGCTTGGCCATTGGTGTTCTGGCGGCCGGTTCTTTACAGGCGCGCGAACCTGCCACGGCCTTCGTCACGCCGGCGCAGATCGATGCCGCGGATATGCTGCCGTCGCCACCCGCAAGCGATTCGGAGGCGGCGAGGGCGGAATTGGAGGAATTGCATCGGATCGAGAGCCAGCGCACGGCAAGCGATATCGCTCATGCACGGGCCGATGAGGCGCAGCGCAACATATTCATTTTCAAGACTGCGCTCGGCGCCGGCTTCAATGCAGAGGCGCTGCCACTGACGGCCGCGTTTTCGGCGCATGTCGTAGATGGGGAGCGGGCAGGCATCGCACCGGTCAAACGTGCCTTTCACAGGGTACGGCCCTATAATTTGGACAAGAGCCTGCACCCGGTTTGCCGGATCAAGATCAAAAACGACTCCTATCCGAGCGGCCATACCATTTCCGGCTATCTCATGGCGCTGGTGCTTGCTTCCATTCTGCCGGAACGCCGCGATGCGATCTTCGCCCG
>DAIESR010000030.1 GCA_027346205.1 Beijerinckiaceae bacterium | reverse complement strand
AGCAGGTTGTTGAAGTCATGCGCGATGCCGCCAGTGAGCTGACCGATGGCTTCGAGCTTCTGCGCCTGGCGCAATTGCGCCTCCGCCTGCTCGCGCCCGGCAACCGCCTTGCTGCGTTCCTCATGCGCAAGGGTGAGCGCGTCATAGGTCTTGAAATGGCGCATGAGGAGCCAAAGGACGACGCCCAGCGCGACGATGCAAATGAAAGTGCCGGCCGCGATGAGAGCCGCGACCTGATACCAATCGGCCAGGATCTGTGCTGTGGCCTTTGAGACATTGACGACGATCGGAAATTGTCGCGCTGCCATAGTGGCGATGATGCGGGCTGGGCCATCGATGGATTGATCAACTTCGTAGGTGCGTGGCCCAGCCGTTTGATGTGCGCCAGCGAGATGCGGAGTCTTGAATATATGGCCAATCTCCGGCCGATTGGGATAACGCGCGAGCAGGGTCCCGTCCGTCCGCCATAGGCTCGCCGCGCCGCCTTTGCCGATCTGCAGCGTCTTGTAGAGATTTTCGAAATAGGCGAGTTCCATCCCGCCGATCACCAAGCCGAGAAACTGGCCGGATGGACTCGTCACGCGGCGGGCGAGATAGGTCGTCCAAGCGCCCGTTGCTCGATTCTGCACCGGCTGGCTGATGAAGGCGCGATCGCTTGGTGTATCCTTGAGCGCTTGGAAATAATCGCGATCCGCGACATTGATGTCGAGGGTCGGAAAGCTGCGCGAGAAATTGACGATTCGCCCATCCGCGCCGACCAGGGCCACCACATCGAGTTGCGGAATGCCGATAATGCGCGACTTCAGCATTTCATAGGTCGCACGACCCGATTCGCGCGCAGCGAACTGCTGGGGCGTCGTGAGATTGTCGGCGATCAGCTTTTCCGCCACATTCACGAGGACGAGATCGACGCTCTGCAAAGTATGCTCCGTCTCTTCGACGAGGAGTCGGTCGATGACGGTTAGCGTCCTCCGTTCTTCGTTGAGATCGCGTAGACGCAATTCATGAATGGCCACGCCGGCGCCTGCGCAAACCAGCAGGATGATCAATATGCCAAAAATGAAGAGGAGTCGGGTATTGAAGGTAGAACCCGTGACGCTCCAGCGATTTATCGCATCGGCCTGACGCATCTCCTGTCTCTTTTCCTTAAATGTATACTACCTCATTCCAAATGTTGGTTTGCTTGATGTCGATGTTGAAACTGGTCCGGCGGCCATGTCTTTCACCGGGTGTGCGCCGCGTCTGGACATGGATCTCCAACGATACAGGAAATATTCCGTCGGGAAACGCATCGGGGACATCGCTTAAAGCGAGTTTAACAGAAACGGCCTGGAAATGAGAAGCCGTGATCTCTGAAGTGGGGATCGAAAATCAGGGCCAGTCGTTTGGGTTACCGACAGAAGCTGTGGATCTCTGCTCCCCCGACGTCTC
The DNA here is from genome assembly GCA_027346205.1 of Beijerinckiaceae bacterium. Lineage (GTDB taxonomy): Bacteria > Pseudomonadota > Alphaproteobacteria > Rhizobiales > Beijerinckiaceae > Methylovirgula. The sequence goes on along the minus strand of DAIESR010000030.1, from coordinate 8,478 downwards.
ATTCGGTGTATGTATTATTATAGATAAATGAATACCAGGATTGAGCGGTTTTTCTGTCTATGCCACGTGCCATCGTACGTCTTGTTCACAGCTGTCGTCCGCTCACCAGCGCAAATCACCAGCGCGAATCACCAGCGCATGAGCGCGCTGCCCCAGGCCATGCCGCCGCCGATTGCCATCATCATGCTCAGATCGCCCGGCTTCAACCGCCCGGCGCGATTGGCTTCATCGAGCGAAATCGGCAGCGACGCGCTCGAAGTATTGCCGTAGCGATCGATGTTGAACCAGCATTTCTCGCGCGGAATGGCGAGCCTGTCGAGCACCGATTCGACGATGCGAATATTGGCTTGATGCGAGATAACATGATCGATCGCACCGGGCTTCAAGCCATGTGCGGCAAGGGCTTCGTGAACGGCTTCGGGAAGAACCTGAAGTGCGAATTTATAGATCTCCCGACCGCTCATCGCCACTTTATGCATCTTCTTGGCGAGGACCTCTTCCGATTGCGGATATTTGCTGCCACCACCGGGAATCGACAAGATATGGGCGGCTGCGCCGTCGGAATGGAGATGCGCCGACATCATGCCGCGCCTGGGATCGCTGCTCGGTCCGACCACGAGCGCGCCCGCCGCGTCGCCAAAGAGCACGCAGCTGCTTCGGTCGGTCCAATCGACGACGCGGCTCAGCAGCTCCGCACCGATGACGAGCACGCGTTTGGCTTGCCCCGAGCGAATGAATTGGTCGGCGATGCTGAGCCCATAGAGCGAGCCGGCGCAAGCGGCGGAAATGTCGAAAGCGAATGCGCGCGTCGCGCCGAGTTTGGCCTGGACGAACACTGCACAGGAGGGCATCTGCATGTCGGGCGAGATCGTGCCGACGATGATCATGTCGAGTTCGTCCGGTCGGGTCCCCGCCATGTCGAGCGCTTTTTTGGCCGCCTCGACCGCCATGTCCGACGTGGCCTCTCCATCGGCCGCGATGCGACGCTCGCGAATGCCTGTCCGCGTGACGATCCAGTCGTCGGACGTGTCTATGAGTTTTTCGAGATCCGCATTGGTGAGAATGCGCGACGGAGCATAAGACCCCGTCCCCAATATTTGGGACTGCGTCAACTTCATCACCTTTTTCGACGCTGGTCAGCCGTTGTTTAATGCGCTGGCACGCCGCGCCTTTTGGCTGCGGAGAAGGCAATCAAGCCACAAAGCGCGCGCCTGCGGCAACCGAAGGCTCGGATCCGGGACAGGCTGACAAAATATAAAGTTGAACAATGTTCACAAGTCACGAATTGTAAAAGCGTTCCAGTGTCTCGTGAACTGTCGCGGCCGACTTGCTCGGCAAGCCGTCAAAGAGCCTTGCTGCCGCAATCTCTATTCGCGGCGATGAGATTGTCGGTCTCCAATTGATAACATCTCTGCAATTCATGAATCGTGTCGCGGGCGGCGCGCAGCACATCATTGGCTATGCGCGGACGAAAGCCCGCCAAGGTCCAATTCGCTCCGCCGGCATATGGATCGCGCGGCTGGATCAATATTTCATCGACGTGCTCGAAGCCTTCGCAGGTCTTCAAGGTTCGCAAACATATGTTGCGCAATTGCGCTTGCGACCGGATCTTGCGTTGCATGCCGCCTCTTCGATCTCTTAAGAGCTATCCCGGAAAAGTTGATAGACTTTTCCGATTGAGAACATGCTCTAGGAGCGCACCGGTGACGCTGGTGCTGGTAAAACCCCGTCGACACGGCCAGGGCCACTTAATTAACGCCACAGACCGGAGAATGTTCCCTTGCTTTTCTCGACCGCGGGATTCTACCTTGGCGCATCGCCTGCGCGGATGCGATCGACCTGCTAAGTAAATTCGGACGCTGCGCTATCTGTGTGTCGAAACTGGTCGCATGAGCGCCTGTCCTGAGCGAAGCGCTCAATGTACAACGGCTGTTTAATAACGCTTGCTGAGGAACACTCCCCTCACCATGAGGGCTAGAAAGACATTAAGGACAAATCGATCAAGGCGCACGTCATGCGCGGACTTGATCCGCGCATCTAGGAACGCAATAGCGGAACGAAGCTATGACCTCAGCGAGCGAAAAATCAATCGAGAGAAATAATCCTCAGTTAGCGCCTGGATGCGCGGATCAAGTCCGCGCATGACGCCACTGCCCGTGACGTGGGACCTTAGCTGTCCATCTTCAGGGCGGCGATGAAGGCCTCCTGCGGGATCTCCACTTTTCCGAACTGGCGCATGCGCTTCTTGCCGGCCTTCTGCTTTTCCAGAAGCTTGCGCTTGCGGGTCGCATCGCCGCCATAGCATTTCGCCGTCACATCCTTGCGCAGCGCCCGCACCGTCTCGCGCGCGATGATCTTGCCGCCGATCGCTGCTTGGATCGGGATCTGGAACATATGCGGCGGGATCAGATCCTTCAGTTTTTCGACCATGACCCTTCCGCGCGTTTCGGCGCGGTCGCGATGCACCAGCATGGAGAGCGCATCGACAGGCTCGGCATTGACGAGGATCGACATTTTCACGAGATCGCCGTCGCGATAATCGGTGATCGCGTAATCGAAGCTCGCATAGCCTTTGGAGATTGATTTCAGCCGGTCGTAGAAATCGAACACGACTTCATTGAGTGGCAGATCGTAAGTAACCATGGCGCGCTTGCCGACATAGTTGAGATCGATTTGCACACCGCGCCGGTCCTGGCAAAGCTTCAGAACCGCGCCAAGATAATCGTCCGGTGTCAATATGGTCGCGCGAATCCACGGCTCACGGATCTGTTCGATACGCGTCAGATCGGGCATGTCGACCGGATTGTGCAATTCGATCTCTTCGCCGGAGCGCAGCAGGATCTTGTAAATGACGGACGGCGCCGTCGCGATGAGATCAAGATTGAATTCGCGCTCGAGCCGTTCCTGAATGATTTCGAGATGGAGCAGGCCGAGAAAGCCGCAGCGGAAGCCGAAGCCGAGTGCCGCCGAGCTTTCCATCTCAAAGGAAAAGCTCGCATCGTTGAGACGCAGCTTGCCCATGGCCGCACGCAGATCGTCGAAATCGGCCGCGTCGACCGGAAACAGACCACAGAACACGACCGGCTGAGCCGGCTTGAAGCCGGGCAGCGCTTCGACGCAAGGCCGCTTTTCGTCGGTGATCGTATCGCCGACGCGGGTATCGGCGACTTGCTTGATTTGCGCCGTGATGAAGCCGACCTCGCCGGGACCCAGCGCCTCGGCATCGAGCATTTTGGGCCGGAAGACGCCGATCCGATCGATCTCATAATGCGCGTCCGTCCCCATCATCAGGATCTTTTGATGCTTTTTCATCGATCCGTCGATGATGCGGACGAGGACGACGACGCCGAGATAGGCGTCGTACCAGCTGTCGACGAGCAAAGCCTTCAAAGGCGCCGCCTCGTCGCCCATGGGCGGCGGCAGGCGGGTGACGATGGCTTCGAGCACGAGATCGATGCCAAGCCCGGTCTTGGCGGAAATCAGCACCGAATTCGAGGCATCAATGCCGATCACATCCTCGATCTGCTCCTTCACGCGCTCGGGTTCGGCGGCGGGGAGATCGATCTTATTGAGGACGGGCACGATCTCATGGCCGGCATCGAGCGCGTGATAGACATTGGCCAGCGTCTGCGCCTCGACGCCCTGGCTCGCATCGACGACGAGGAGCGAGCCTTCGCATGCGGCGAGTGAGCGCGAGACTTCATAGGCGAAGTCGACATGACCGGGCGTGTCCATGAGGTTCAGAATATAGGTCTTGCCGTCCTGAGCCTTATATTCGAGCCGGACCGTCTGGGCCTTGATGGTGATGCCACGCTCGCGCTCTATGTCCATCGAATCGAGCACTTGCTCGACCATTTCGCGGTCGGCGAGGGCGCCTGTCGTCTGGATCAGCCGGTCGGCAAGGGTCGATTTGCCATGGTCGATATGGGCTACGATCGAGAAATTGCGGATATTTTCGAGTCTATGGGTCGTCATGTGCGCGAAATAGCAGGGCAGCCGGCGGAAAGAAAGGCGAATGGCGCCTCGCGGCGCGCTTTGTCCGGGCCGGAGTTCGGGCCAGCTTTAGCCAAGAGCAGGTTCTTCATCGGAAAAGTCCATCAATTTTTCCGGGACATGCTCTAGGCCTCGGTTATAAGTACCACCATGCCGCCCATCATTTCCGTCTCCAATCTCTCCAAGACCTATGCTTCGGGCTTTTGCGCCCTCAAAAACATCAACCTCGACATTCGCGCCGGCGAGATCCTCGCGCTTTTGGGTCCGAATGGGGCGGGCAAGACAACGTTGATCGGCATCATCTGTGGCATCGTCAATCCGTCGGAGGGCAGGGTTTCCGTCGAGGGTCATGACATCGTCAAAGATTATCGCGTGACGCGATCGATGATCGGCCTCGTGCCGCAGGAACTCACGACCGATGCGTTCGAATCGGTATGGTCCGCCGTCACTTTCAGCCGAAGGCTGTTCGGCCGGCGCGACGATCCAGCTCTCATCGAGAGAATTCTGCGCGACTTGTCGCTCTTCGACAAAAGAAACAGCGAAATTCGAACTCTGTCGGGCGGAATGAAGCGCCGCATCCTTATCGCCAAGGCACTCTCGCATGAGCCGCGGATTCTCTTCCTTGACGAGCCGACAGCTGGCGTCGACATCGAATTGCGCAAGGACATGTGGCAGATCGTGGCGTCCTTGCGCGCGTCCGGCGTGACGATCATCCTCACGACGCATTACATCGAAGAGGCGGAAGCGATCGCCGACAGGATCGGCATCATCGACAAAGGTGAATTGATTCTCGTCGAAGACAAGACCGTGCTGATGCAGAAACTCGGCAAAAAGCAATTGATCGTCCATCTTCGCGAGAAGCTCGAAGCGCTGCCTTCGAACCTTGCCGTCTATGATCTTGTTTTGGCGGAAGATGGACGCAGCTTGACCTACACATATACGACCGGCCATGACGGCCGCTCGGTGATGGCCTTGTTGGAGGATATCGCCGCGGCAGCAATCGAATTCAGCGACATCACAACGCGCGAAAGCCGATTGGAAGACATATTCGTTCAATTGGTGAGGCAAAGAAAATGAACTTCCGCGCCGTCCGGGCCATCTATATTTTCGAAATGGCGCGTACCCTCCGCACGCTGCTTCAAAGCATCATCTCTCCGGTGATCTCGACGTCGCTCTATTTCGTCGTCTTCGGCGCCGCGATCGGCTCGCGCATCAGCGAAATCGATGGTGTGAAATATGGTGCCTTTATCGTTCCAGGCCTGATCATGCTGATGCTTCTGACGCAAAGCATCGCCAACGCATCTTTCGGCATTTTCTTCCCGAAATTCTCGGGTACGATCTACGAGCTTCTTTCCGCCCCGCTGTCCTTCGTCGAAATGGTGCTCGGCTTTGTCGGTGCGGCGGCGACGAAATCGATCATTCTCGGCCTGATCATCCTTGCGACGGCAAGTCTCTTCGTGCCGATCACGATCGTGCATCCGATTTTCATGCTGGCCTTTTTGATCCTCACCGCCGTGAGCTTCAGCCTGCTCGGCTTCATCATCGGCATTTGGGCGGATCGTTTCGAAAAGCTGCAGGTCGTGCCGCTGCTCCTGATCACGCCTTTGACCTTCCTCGGCGGCAGCTTCTATTCGATCAATATATTGCCGCCAGTATGGCGGACCGTGACTCTGTTCAATCCTGTCGTCTATCTCATCAGCGGCTTCCGCTGGAGCTTCTTCGGCAAGGCCGATGTCAATATCGGCGCGAGTCTCGGTGCGACTTTCCTGTTCTTATTCGTTTGTCTCATCGTCGTCTGGCGGATGTTTGCGACCGGCTATCGGCTGAAAGTTTAGATCCAATCACGGAAAGTTGATAGACTTTTCGACAAAGGTTTAGCTCTAGCTTCTGAACCATATTCTTCAGGAACCGCAACCATCATAAAGGTTACATTCTGAAAATAGATATAGTATTAATTCATATTATCAGAGATACACAAAACTTAATTATTACATAACAAATTTGTAATATTATATATGATGCCATACTTGTAAAAGCTTGTAACGAAATATTAATATACATACAGTTATAATTTGTAGTCGTATAATTATTTTGTGTTCCGGTCAAGCTTCGAATCTATATGTAGGAATAGCGATATAATGATCGCGTGCTCAAACATAACAGTTCGTGTAAAGCTGACATCTGTACTTATATTGCTAGCTATTTTCTTAATATCTGCATATTCTACTGTAATAATTGTTAATGCTGGTCAGCAACGTAGGCTTGCAGCAACTGATTCCAAGACAAAACTATTGGTAGATCGTCTGATCCCCCTGCAGCGAGCTATTAGCGACATGCAAGTCGATGTCATCCAGGTCCAGCAATTTCTGACAGATGCAGCCGCTACACATAATCGAGATAGTTTCAATGACGCAGAAAAGTATAAAACGAATTTTAAAATAAAACTAAATGATTTTAGGAACATTCTGATAAATCTATCATCGCAATATGAGCTTAAGCGTGTCCGCGCTATAGAAAATAAGCTCACTGGGCTCGAAAAAAAATTCGATGAATATCATAGTCTCGGTGTAAACATGGCTAATGTCTACATCGACAAAGGAGTCGAGGCGGGAAATGTACTTATGGATCGATTTGATCCGATGTCCATCGCTCTTTTCCGCCGCTTGGAGTCAGTCCTCAACGACACCCATTTGTTCGTCCATAGCGAGGCGGAACTCGTCAGTAGAGCGGTTGCAGAGACCAAAGGCGAGTCCGATGTGCTGTCTCGATTGGTTGGTATTTGGGCGGGCTTTGGACTCGTTGTTGTCACCATAGCCGGCACGATGGTCATTTTAGGGGTTAGCCAGCCCTTGGTGCGCCTGAGCGCAGTCACTGAAAGTCTGGGCCGCAACAATCTCGCAGTCGAAATTCCTGAACGCGAACGCAAAGACGAAATCGGGCTGCTTGCGCGAGCGGTACAGATGTTCAAGGACAGCGCCATACGTATGCGGGCGCGCGAGGCGGAGGATGTGATTGCCGCTCGAGCCGTGGCGCGGGTCGTCGACTCGATTGCCACTGGGCTTGATCGTTTGGCTGTGGGCGACCTCACCTTCCAACTGGAGATTGAACTGCCCGCGGCCTACGAGAAGCTTCGAACCGACCTGAACGCCGCCGCTGCCGCATTGAAAACGCTGGCACGAGGGATTTTGGCGAGCGCGCGCAACATCCGGTCGGGGATGCTGGAGATCAGTCGTGCAGCGCGTGATCTGTCATGCCGTACCGAGGCGCAGGCTGCGACCCTTGAGGAGACTGCAACGGCGATCAAAGACATCACCTTCAGGGTGCGCATAACCGCTGAAAGCGCCGATCACGCCAATCAGGCGGTCAACAGAGCAAAAGCCGGGGCTGAACGCTCGGGCGAGATCGTCGGGCAAGCGGTCACAGCTATGAGCAGCATCGAGAAGTCATCCGCGCAGATTTCTCAGATTATCGGCGTGATCGATGATATCGCCAGTCAAACAAACCTTCTGGCTCTGAATGCCGGGATCGAAGCGGCTCGGGCCGGCACGGCAGGTCGCGGTTTCGCAGTCGTGGCCTCAGAGGTACGGGACTTGGCTCAACGCACGGCGGGTGCCGCAAAGGATATCAAAACGCTGATCTCGGTCTCGAGGGATCATGTCGGTCAGGGCGTCCATCTCGTTAGCCAGACCGGCGAGGCTCTGGAGCAGATCATCGCCCAAGTAACCGATATTAGCGCTATCGTGGGCAAGATCGCGGCTTCGGCCCGCGATCAGTCGAGTAGCCTCGATCAAATCAATATTGCGATCAATCAGATGGACCATGTCACGCAGCAGAATGCCGCCATGGCGGAGCAATCGACTGCGGCGAGCCAGATCTTGTCGCAAGAGATGGAAGCTCTGTTGCAGCTTATCGCGCGCTTTCGGCTGGGTCAGGAGACGAGCAACGATCAACGCACGGTGATCGAAGCGCATGCTGAATCGGAAGGCGAGACTGTGTTCCGCCATGTCTTCGCGAAGACGGCTTGATACGACGGCCATCGCCTTCTTCGATCGACAATCTTTTCGTCTTGTGGCGAAATCTCTGCAGCCGGGTGCGGGCTATCAGATCGAAAACTGCGGTCAATAACCCAAAGGATTTCGGCGGGGACTCGTCCATAGGCATCTTGCGAAGCGGGCCGGGTCTCTCGATCTTGTTAGGACCGATGATGTCAAAAGCAGCCAGGTCTGATCCGATCATGTCTCATTCGATCATGCGAAAGCTCACGCGTCCCTTCTGGTTTCTTTTCGCAGCCTTGTTCCTCTTCGAGGCTTGGCTGTGGGACGTGCTCGGCGATGCGCTGACGCGGCTTGCGGCACTCATCCCTTTCGAGGCCTTTAAACGGGGGCTCGCCCGGATGGTCGAGCGCCTTCCGGCGCCGATCGTGCTTCTGATCTTCCTCGTTCCCCTCGGGGTCGTCGAACCCATGAAGGTGCTCGGAGTCTGGCT
>DAIESR010000235.1 GCA_027346205.1 Beijerinckiaceae bacterium | reverse complement strand
CACCTATACCCGCAACCAATCCGATGCGATGGGCGAGGCGCTGAAGGACCATCCAGACGTGATCGTCGATTGGGCCATGCGCTATGGCCAGCCCTCGATCGAGCAAGGCATCGACAGGCTCATAGGCCAGGGTTGCGAGCGCCTCCTGGTCGTACCGCTTTATCCGCAATATTCGGCATCCACGACGGCCACCGTCGGCGATGCGGTCTTCGCCGCCTTGGCGCGTCGCCGGTTTCAGCCCGCGCTCCGTTTGGCACCGCCCTACTACGATGCGCCCGCCTATATCGCGGCACTGGCAACCTCTATTCAAAACTCTGTCGAAAAACTCGCCTTCGCGCCGGAGGTCATTCTTGTGTCCTTTCATGGGATTCCGCAGGCCTATGCGGACAAGGGCGATCCCTATCCACGCCACTGCGAAGAAAGCTTTCGCCTGCTCGCAAAATTGCTCGACCGCGGCCCCAAGACGGTACGCATGACCTATCAGTCGCGTTTCGGCCCGGCGCAATGGCTCACGCCCTATACGGATGAGACCGTCAAGGAGCTGGCGCGCCAGGGCGTGAAGAATCTCCTCGTCGTTACTCCCGGCTTCGCCGCCGATTGCCTCGAAACATTAGAGGAGATCGACATAGAGAATCGGCATTTGTTTCTGGCAAATGGCGGCGAGAATTTCGCCATGGTTCCCTGTCTCAATGACAGCATCGAGGGGATGAATGTGATCCAGGATCTCGTCACCCGCGAGCTTGCCGGATGGGTGTGATGATCACGCGATAGCCTAGATCACGTAATCGATTTCAAAAGTGTAGAGCGGGATAGGCAGAGCAGCCCCGACATAATCTTTCAGCACGAAAACAGAATCATCTGCGCGCGGAACAGCTGAAAAGGGCAATCAGCCTTTTCGGGCTGCGTCGGTGGCCTTTGCGGTGATGCTCGGCAGCTTACGTTCCCACTCATAGGCCTCGTGCACGATCTCTTGGAGATTGTCATAGCGCGGGCTCCAGCCGAGGAGGTTGCGGATACGCGCGGCGCCAGCGACCAGCATCGCCGGATCGCCGGCGCGGCGTCCAGCGAGTCGCACCGGGAAGTCTATGCCCGTGACACGCTTCACCATATCGATGACTTCGTTCACCGAATGGCCGTGGCCATAGCCACAATTCAAGACCAGACTCTTGCCGCCGTCGCGCAGATGCGCCAATGCCAGAAGATGCGCCGCGATGAGATCGCTCACCTGGATATAGTCGCGGATGCAGGTACCGTCCGGCGTCGGGTAATCCGTGCCATAGACATCCATGCCCGGCCTTCGGCCGAGGGCTGCCTGGACGGCGACCTTGATGAGATGGGTCGCATTCGGCGTCGATTGGCCAAGCCTGCCTGCCGGATCGGCGCCAGCCACATTGAAATAGCGCAGCGCGACATAGGAGAAATCCCGCGCTCTGGCGACATCCTCCAAAATCCATTCGACCATGAGCTTGGAGCGGCCATAAGGATTGATAGGTGCCGGCGGCGCATCCTCGCTGATCGGATTGACAATGGGCTCGCCATAGACGGCCGCGGTCGAAGAAAAGATGAAACGCCTGATGCCAGCGCGCACCGCTACCTCGATGAGATTGCGCGCCTTGGCGGTATTGTTGAGATAGTAGAGAAGCGGATCGGCAACCGATTCCGGCACCACGATCTTGGCGGCGAAATGGGCGATGGCCTCGATATGATGATTGGCAAAAATCGCTTCGAGCGCCGCCGTATCGCCCATATCGCCGATTACAAGCGTCGCTGGCTTTGGAACCGCCCAAGCAAATCCGGTCGAGAGATCATCGAGGACCACGACCTCTTCGCCGACATCGAGAAGCGCCAGAACCATGTGGCCGCCGATATAACCGGCGCCACCCGTCACTAAAATTGCCATGCGAAACGGTCCCTTCAATCATCATGATCCTGACGCGAAGAACAAAATGCCGGGTTAATTCAAGCGAACATTACCCCACAGACGAATGGCAGACAGTGGTTTTGATAGGAAGCATACCCGTTTCTGGTATCGAGCGGCTTTAGCTTCCCTATACGTCCGCCTGCGCCGACCCTCGTCTGGAACTTCCCCTCATACGGAAACATGCTCATTTACGGATCGAGAGCCTGTACGCAACACCTGAAAATGCTCTATGATGATTCGATGACCATCGGCACGCAGCATAAGCGCGAGCAAGGCACACCGACGGTCCAGAGCGAGCATTCGAGACATCAATTTTGGGCCCGAATATGAGCAGACGCGTTCGCAAAGCTGTTTTTCCCGTCGCCGGTCTAGGCACAAGATTTCTCCCCGCCACCAAATCCGTTCCGAAAGAAATGTTGACCGTGGTGGACCGTCCGGTCCTCCAGCATGTCGTCGAAGAGGCCCGCGAAGCCGGCATCGAACATTGCATCTTCGTCACCGGCCGCAACAAAGCGGTCATCGAGGATTATTTCGATGCCGCCTATGAGCTCGAAGATATTTTGCTGAAGCGCGGCAAGACCAAGGAATGGGAAGCCTTGATCGCCGAACTGCCGATGCCCGGATCGATGAGCTTCACCCGCCAGCAATCGCCGCTCGGCCTCGGCCATGCCGTCTGGTGCGCGCGCGATATCGTCGGCGACGAGCCCTTCGCCGTGATTTTGCCGGACATGTTGACGATTGCCGGAGGCGCTTCCAAGCGGCGCTGCCTCGCGCAATGTATCGAAGCCTATGAACAGCATGGCGGCAATATCATCGCCGTCGAGGAAGTACCGCCGGAAGAGACGCATAAATATGGCATCGTCTCGGTCGGCAAGAGCTTCGGCTCGGCCT
>DAIESR010000576.1 GCA_027346205.1 Beijerinckiaceae bacterium | reverse complement strand
GGCTCGGTCGCGCTCGATGGCACCTCGCTGACGGTCAATGAGGTGGAGGGCAATCGCTTTTCGATTCTCTTGATCCCGCATACGCTCGCCGTCACGAGTTGGGATGGGCGGTTAGTGGGTGACGAGATCAATCTCGAAGTCGAGCTCATGGCACGCTATGCGGCGAGGCTCATAGAGGCAAAATCGGAGACGACGCATGAAAGCGCATTGGCAGATGTTCGCGGGCTATAATGCCTGGGCCAATGCACGCATCTACGACTCTGCGTCACAGCTCACCGATGAAGATTATCGTGCCGATCGTGGCGCCTTCTTCAAGTCGGTGCATGGCACGCTCAATCACCTGCTCGTGGCCGATCACATCTGGATGCGGCGCTTCACCGGCGTGGGCGAGGCGCCCGATCGGCTCGATGCCATTCTGTTCGATTCATTGACGGAGCTGCAGCAGGCGCGCATCGAGGAAGATGCGCGGATCCTGGCCTTCGTCGAGAGCCTGGACGATGCAGAACTCTCGCGCATGCTTCGCTATCGCGCGATATCGACGCCCATCGAATGCGAGCAGGAGCTAAGGGCGGCCTTGGCGCATTGGTTCAACCATCAGACGCATCATCGCGGCCAGATACACGGCTTGCTGACGCGCCTGACAGGGACGGCGCCCGAACTCGACCTTCTCGTCTATCAGCGGCTATCCGGTCTCGGCGGCACACGCTGGATCGGCTGAGCCATCGAGTGAAAATGAAATGGACACCCCCGGGGTCGATCCGGAGATGTCCATGATATGGCGGCCGTCAAGCGAGCGATCGGCCGGAGGGCGACAGGCTCAATCCCCGAAGCACTTATCTTCCTTCTCGGAGTAACCCGCAGGTTTCAGCGCGGTCTTGGCCGGACGGCCGCGGCCGAGGGCGCCATCGGCGCGCGCGCGTAGGTAAACATAGATCTGGTCGATGTGACACATGACATTCTTGTCTTCGCCGAGCGCCGGCATGACCAAGTCCTGGCCTCCGGTCAGGGCTTGCTTGCCGGCGGCAACGGTCGAGAGAACATCGCCATAACTCAGTGTTTTTAGAGAGTTGGTGAGATCGGGCGCATAAGAGGAGCCGAGCCCGTCCGGGCCATGGCATCGCAGACAATTCGCCCCATATTGCAGATAGCCGATGCTGGTGTACCAATCGACTGTCCCGTCCTTCTCGATTTTGAATGTCGGATTGCCGGCCTTATCGAAATATTCGCCATGCTTTTCGCTGACGGGGGCTGGATCGCCCGACCCGTCAGTAATGGCCAAGCTCTGGCCAACTGAAAGCAGAAGGGCGACCGCCCCCATGGTCATTGTGACAAACTTCACGTGTTTTACTCCTTGGCTATGTTTCTTTTGGTTTGCTTTTTGGTGGCTTCAAAAGCCACGGTGGGGAGCGCCGTCAGTTGACAGCAAATGATCAGCCGAATGGCGCCCCGAGTGCCATGGGCTGTCGCATAGATCGATGTTTCCTCCTCTGTTTTGGCGCATTTTCTCCTCGTAAGTGGTCAGTGCGAGGATTCATGCACTGGGCTTTGATCGGCCCCATAATTCCCGGACTAGTATGAGAAGGCAGTTGAAATCTGTTTTATTCTCGTCTGTTCGGTGCTTCCCCCTTATTCGAAAGGGCGAATACGATCAATAACCGTGTCCCAGGTGATTGAATAAGACCGGGACCCGCGCCGGAGGCGTTCAGCCTTTCAAGTCATGTTGCAAGTGCGCTGCGTGCGAATGAGTGACGCGCTCGCTTGCGGCCGTGCATGGGGCTTGTTACTCAACGCTCCACATTCCTCGAAGATCGTGAGATCGGTGATCTCAAACAAGTGATCGGAAATCATGGCCGAGCCGCGCCGAGCTGAAGAAACTGTCGAAGAGAGCGTGAAGGGCGCGCGTTTTCTGATCGTCGAGGCGCGCTTCTATGACGAGATCGGCGCAATGCTGCTCGAAGGTGCGAAGCGCGCCTTCGCGTCGGTGGAGGCGCGCTATGAGGCTGTGCGTGTGCCTGGTGCGCTCGAAATTCCGATCGCCCTGGCGATCGCCCTCGACGCAGCGGAAAAGGCCGGCGTGCCCTATGACGGTGCCATCGCGCTCGGCTGCGTCATCCGCGGTGAAACCTAACATTTCGAGATCGTGGCGGGCGAGAGTGCGCGTGCTTTGATGGATCTGGCGCTGTCCCGCAAGCTCGCATTCGGTAATGGCATATTGACCGTCGAGAACGAGGCGCAGGCGCGCGTCCGCGCGAGCCATGAGAGTGGCGATAAGGGCGGCGATGCCGTACGCGCGGCGCTCGCCCTTTATCGGCTCAAAACCGCCGTCGGAGCACTTTGATGGCGAAAGCTCTCGAACGCTCCGCGGCACGGCTCGCAGCCGTCCAGGCGCTCTATCAGATGGAGGTTTCGGGCAAGGGAATCGCGGAGACGCAGGCCGAGTTCGAGACGTTCTGGATCGGCGGCGAGATTGAAGGCGAGACCTATAATGCCGCGGAGACAGCTTTTTTCCGCGACATATTGCATGGCATTCTCGCCGACCAGGGTCCGATCGATCGGCAGATCGACAAGACTCTTGTGCAGACATGGCCGCTCGCCCGTGTCGATTCCGTATTGCGTGCGATATTGCGGGCCGGAACCTATGAATTGAAAAAGCGCAAGGATGTGCCGGCGAGGGTCGTCATCAAGGAATATGCCGATGTCGCTGGCGCCTTTTTCGAGCGTGAGGAGGTCGGTATGATCAATGCCGTGCTCGATGTGCTCGCAAGGCAATTTCGTCCGAATGAATTCGAGGCGAAATCCTGCGGTTCCAAAGGGGGCTGATGCCGCGCCTCACCGAAGATGAGATCATCGTCTCTCTCTTTGCGCCGCTCGCCGGACCGGCGGGGCTCGGGCTAGCAGATGATGCAGCCTGTCTTTTGCCGCCGCAGGACCATGAACTCGTGCTCACCACCGATATGCTCGTGGCCGGCGTGCATTTCTTCGCCGATGATCCGGCCGATGCCATTGCCCGCAAGGCGCTGCGCGTCAACCTTTCCGATCTCGCGGCAAAGGCCGCGGACCCTTTGGGATTTCTCCTGAGCCTCGCGCTTCCGGAGGATTGGGCGGAAACTTGGCTCGCGGCTTTTGCCACCGGCCTCGGCGAGGATGCCGGGACATTCGGCTGTCCGCTCCTCGGAGGTGACACAGTGAGGAGTTCCGGCGGGCTTACGCTCTCGATCACCGCGATCGGCGCCGTGCCCCGGGGCCGCATGGTGCCCCGGGCGGGTGTCGTCGAGGGCGATTGTCTCTATGTGTCGGGCACCATCGGCGATGCGGCGCTGGGGCTGCGACTTATCAGCGCTACGACAGTAGATCGCGCTTGGATCGATGCCTTGGAGACCACAGCGCGAAGCCATCTGCACCGACGCTATCTTCTGCCGCAACCTCGCCTCGCCTTGCGTGAGGCTCTGCGGGCGCATGCGCATGCCGCCATGGATGTGTCGGATGGCTTTGCGGGCGATCTCGCGAAAATGCTGCGGCTGGCAGACATGACCGCCGAGATCGCCGTCGCCGATGTGCCGCTCTCCGATGCGGCGAAAGCGGCGCTTGCGCGAGAGCCGGCGCTGATCGTGCCGATCCTTTCGGGCGGCGATGATTATGAGATTCTCTGCGCGGTCGCGCCCGCCAATGCACCGGCATTCGAAGCGGCTGCGCGCGCAGCGGGCGTGGTGGTCACCGCCATCGGGCGCGCCTGCTCGGGGACGGAACCGCCGTGCTTTACGACA
>DAIESR010000232.1 GCA_027346205.1 Beijerinckiaceae bacterium | reverse complement strand
GCTTTCAACCGATCTCATCTTGCGCTGCGCGGAACATAGGCCGGTGCCGACCGAGCGGGAACTGACCATTCCCGGCCATAAGGCTTTGATGCGGGCGCATTTCGCCGCCGTCGAACGGGCCATGATCGCCGGGCTCGAAGTGCCGCAGAACGTTCTCGACGATTACGGGTTTTAAGGGAGCCTACCACCATATCCCGTTAATGCAGACACCCACTACATGTAGGATGCATCCAGTCGCCCGAATAAAGGTCGTCGAGGTCCGCGCCTCAACTCCGCACACGATGCCAAGCAAGGAACGGAAAGCTTTGAATGGGTAAAGCGCCGCTCCAGGGCATCCATAGCCATTGTGTCGTCCTATTCGGCGGTCCAACGGGTGTCGGTACTGATGATGACGATCGTTTTCGGCTCCGTTCGGAACCACACTAATGAATCCGTCGCCAACTGTGAGAACACCTTGCGGAACGGGCTCGCCTCCCGATCTTCGAACGCCGTCACAAATCGCACGTCGTTCTCCTGAATGGCCGATTCTCTAACAAGGCTGAGGAGGGCTTTCTTCCGTGCGTCTGTTACCGGCCCGTCAGTCGCCACCACCTCGCAGAAATAGAAGGTCACCGGGTCGCCCATGTCTCCCAGAATGAGATCGGGAAGTTCCGCACATACATCGAATCGCAGGCCGACCGAGGCCCACAATTCCTGAAACTGAGGGTAGGATTTTTTGTCGCTGGCGCTGATCCAGAAGACCATCGGCGCCTTCAAGTGGATGATCGAGAATTGCTCGATCAGCGCCTTCACAATCTGATTGGAAGCGCCCGAGGACAATTTGACCCTCTCGCCATTGGGCAAGTCGACCAGAATATCGCCGGTCCTGCGATGAACTCCTCGGGCTCGCAGGGCCATGCGTTGCAAGGTGCTCGGGTTCAGATATTTCTTTTGCCAAGTTGGGACCATTTCCGCCAAACTGTCCGGCGTCAGGCTCGGCTCAAACAACTTCGCAAAATCGGCGAGCAAGAAATAAATCGGGGTGCTGGCAGTGGTTGAGTGGAGATCGGGAGCGTTCTTTTCCATGACCCCCATAATCAGCAACCTGTTCCGGATCAGGTCATCCCGGATAGGTTCGCGGCTGGTATCGGCATACCATGGCTTTCCCGCTGGACGGTTTCCACCCTTGTGAGCGCGCGAAGTCCAGTCAAGCCGCTCCGCGTCTGTCACCTTGGTGCTTTGCTCTTCCGTGAAATGGTAAACAAAGGAAGGGCGCAGAAATCGGGCAGCCCCCTCGACAAAGCCCCCATACAAGGAAACAAAAATGACGCGGGCGGCCATCACCCCCACCAAAAGGCCGCGGTCTGGGAACTCCTCGGGGAAAATTCTCTCCAATCGCTCGCGGATCTGGTTAACCGTCAATAGGGCCGGGAATGGCACGGCCAGATCGGGCTTGTATGCTGCGGCCTTCTTCGTACCTGATTTCTTACGCTCCTTCACGCCGCTATCTCCTGTTTATCAAGGATCGATCCGACGCATGTGTCGATCGCGCCCAAAGACATCCCCAGGGTGCATCGCTGCCCGATTTCCGTCAGTTGAGCTAAGGTGGGCATCGCCAGTTGACGCAACTCGGTTGCGTTAACCTGCGTGCTTCCTGCAACGGACCGGAAATACGCATCAACCTGACGGCTGTTGAGATAGGCAGCAATCCCCATCGCTTCCGCACGGCTCAGCTTGCCACCAGGACGGTAGATATAGTTCAGGTGATTTTCGAGCCCGACTTGGGCACCTGGGAGCCCGCCGGTATAGGCCGCAGCGGTCACCCGCCGCACGTCTTCCTTTGGAGAAAACCTGCGCAGCAAGACCATCGGCGCATTCGGCACCAGCATCCACGAAGACTCGACACACGCCATGATGTGCTCCCGCTTCTTGTCGATCGGCCATGAGATTCCCATGCGCGAGATATGCTGCATCCAAAGCAGGGGAACGGTATTCCTGTTCTTCCTCTCGCTAAGATGCCTGGACGCACGAAAGGCAACGACGGGGCCAGTTGACACCTTCAAACCCAGCGACTCCAACGTCTCTGAACACGATGGAAAATCGTCTTGATCGGACAGCGGCAACGCGATCATCCGCCCTCTATCGCCACCGACAATCTTGGCGGCCGGAAGCGATCGCAATTCGGCATCGGCCAAGTCATTGATTCCTTGGCTAGTACTCACCACGATATCGGGTAACGGAGCAACCTGTGCGGTCGCCCATGTGATCATCGCTTCCTGTAAGATATCGTCGTCCGTGAAGTGATCCTCTCGGCTTTCGAAGACGTGCATCGCATCGATCCGAAGCCAAGCCAGCATGTGTCGGCGGACTGCCGCGAAATACGATCCGTTTGTCCATGAACGCGGCGTGATGAAGCACCACCGACCTTCCGGAGCAAGCAATTGCGCAGTGGCCGCCATAAACAGACCGTAGATATTCGGCTGCCCGTAGACGGCATAGGCGTGGGCCAACGCCTGGGGTGCTTTTTTGTTCAGTTTGAAGTATGGGGGATTGGCGATAATAACGTCGTACTGATTGCGGCGCTTTGTGGCGATCTCCGACAAAAGGAAATCGCCTTTCCTCACTGAGACGGAAAGGCTGACCCCTTTCGTTTTGGCAATGCGGCGCATTTTCTCACCCAGGCGACGCAAGACCGGAATAAGCCGACCATCCAATTCCCTGAAGGTCAACTCGATACGAGATGGCCGTGCCGGACGCTCCAACAACGTCTCTACCACTGCCGCCGCCAGAATGCCGCTTCCTGCCGCAGGCTCAAGAATCCGAACGACATCCACGTCAACGCCACAGCAGGCACGTCGCGCCATTGCAAGCGCGATGCTTGGCTGGGTCATAAATTGGCCAAGCGCCTTCTGCTCATCAACCGCAAGGCCTTGCGTGGCAGATTGACCCTCGGTGTGAGCGAAGTCGGTAAATTCCCCCAAGTTACCCCTCCTTGGAACGTCAAGCCTACCCCGTTCCAGCCAGCAACCTGCCGGCCGCGGCGCGCGCCTCTTCCGTGATTGTCGCGCCGGCGAGCATGCGGGCAATCTCCTCGCGCCGCGCCCCTAGTCCGAGATGAGTTACGCGGGTCGCGACCCGCGCACCCTTGTCCATCTGATCCTTGGCGATGCGGAAATGGCCATTGGCTTGCGCCGCCACCTGCGGCGCATGGGTCACGGCGAGTACTTGGACGCCGCCCGCCAGGCGGGCCAGCCGCTGACCGATGGCTTCGGCCACCGCGCCACCGACGCCCGTATCGATCTCATCGAAGACCAGGGTGGGGGCCGAGCCGCGATCTGCCAGCACGACTTTCAACGCCAGCATGAAGCGCGCGAGTTCGCCCCCTGAGGCAATCTTCATCAAAGGTCCCGGCTTGGTGCCCGGATTGGTCTTCACCCAGAATTCGAGCTGATCGATGCCCGCCGGACCGGCAGCTGCCGCAGCGTCCTGCCGGAACTGCACCAGAAAACTCGCGCCTTCGAGCTTCAAGGGCCCGAGTTCGGCAGACACCGCTTTTTCGAGTTCCTTCGCGGCGCTCTTGCGCGCGGCAGAGAGCGCGCGGGCCGCCACATCATAGGCACATTGCGCATTGCTCACCGCTTTCTCGAGACGTACGAGCCGCGCCTCACCGGCATCGAGCGCCGCGAGATCGCCCGCAATCTTTTCGGCAAGCTCAGCCAGCGCATCGACAGCGACACTATATTTGCGGCCCGCGGCACGCAGCGCGAAAAGCCGCTCCTCGACTCTTTCAAGCTCGGCCGGATCGTGATCGGCGAGACGCAGCGCCTCGTCGAGGGCCTGCCCGGCGATGTCGAAAGCGTTGAACGCGGCGTCCAAAGCCTGCAGCACGGGTACGATCAGTTCCGGCGCCTGAGCCTGCCGTCTTTCGAGACGCCGCAGGACGGAAGACAACATGGAGAGCGGAGCGCCATCGCCAGCGACCGCCTCATGGGCATCGCGCAGCTCGGCGCTGACCTTTTCCGCCTGCATCATGGCCGCGCGGCGCTCGGCAAGCTCGGTCTCTTCGCCGGGGGTTGGCGCAAGCTTCGTCAATTCGGCATGGGCATGGCGCAGATAATCCGCCTCGCCCCGCACTTTTTCGAGACGCGCCTGCTCGTCCGCAAACTCGGTTTCCGCCGCACGAAGCGCCGCATGGGCGTCGCGCACTGCCGCGCATTCGGCGAAAAGCCCGCCATAGGCATCGATGATCTGGCGATGCATGCTCGGGTCAACGAGCGCGCGATCATCATGCTGGCCATGGATTTCGACGAGACCACGGGCGATGCCCCGCAGGGCCTGAGCGCTCACCGGCTGATCATTGACGAAGGCGCGGGTGCGCCCGTCCGCCATCTGCACACGGCGCAGGATCAGCTCGCCATCCGATTCGATGTCCTGCGCCCGCGCCGCGGCAAGCGCCGGATGCTCCATCGGCAGATCGAAGACGGCGGTGACCTGGCCCTGCGGCTCGCCATGCCGCACGAGCGACCCGTCGCCACGCGCGCCGAGGCTCAGCGAAAATGCATCGAGCAGAATCGACTTGCCGGCACCCGTCTCGCCGGTCAGCACGGTAAGGCCGCGACCGAATTCGAGATCGAGCCTGTCGATCAGCACAATATCGCGAATGGCGAGCTGAACGAGCATGTCTATCGCTGTCGCCCGTCGGTGCCGACCGGGAGCCTCTGGGAGTGGTGTCGAATGCTAATTCTAACGATCGCACCGAACGGGCGCGTCACTTTCAGAATGGGGTAAATCTAGAACAAATCATGGCAACACGGAAGTAAGAAAGTGCAAAGCCGATGCTCTTTGCCCGATCCGCGAAGCCGCGCGACTTGCGAAAATTCCGAGCGCTTTCCGGGATTGGTTCTCTTTCAATTTGAGTGAGCATCAGACCCACCGCTGGCAACCCGCTGCGGGAAGGATCGGATGCGAAACCAAATGGCAAGAGCCGCAGCGCCGATTCCAAATGGGCGAGAGAAATCAGCTCTCTTTCAAATACTTAGAGCATACCCTTTGTCGGAAAAGTTTATCAACTTTTCCGGGGCATGCTCTAGCCGACGCCCAATTTGTGGAAAGTTTTCGAAATCCAGGAGCCCGGATCCTCATGTGGCTCAAGCCCGCCCTGCTTCAGCCGCGCATAGGCATCCTTGTACCAGACCGAATCGGGGTAGTTGTGGCCCAGCACAGCCGCCGCCGTCTGCGCCTCATTGACGATGCCCAGAGCGAGATAGGCTTCCGTCAGCCGCATCAGTGCCTCTTCGGCATGACGCGTCGTCTGATATTTTGCCAAGACGTCGCGGAACCGGTTGATCGCGGCCGTGTAATCGCGGCGCTTGAGATAATAGCGGCCTATCATCATGTCTCGGCCCGCGAGCTGATCACGCGTCACATTCAGCTTGTAGCGCGCATCATCGGCATATTGCGACTTGGGGAATTTCTCGACGATCGCAGCAAAAAGCGTCGATGCCTTTTCGGCCCGCTCCTGGTCACGGGTAACATCTGGAATCTGATCATAATAAGACATCGCCTCGATGTAATAGGCGTAGTCGAGATCCGGCGCCTTGGTGAAAAGGCTGATGTAGCGCTGCGTCGAGCCGATGGCGTCGTCATAATGACCGCTGCGATATTGGCTGAATGCCTCCATCAACAATGCCTTGCGCTGCCAATGCGTATATTGATCCTGCTTTTCGAGCTGGGAGAATTTCTTGGCCGCGCCGTCGAAATTGTTTCTTTGAATGTTGGCGAGGCCCTGATTATAGAGCTGTGTGGACGGCACGTCCGGAATCACTTTTGGCTCGTATTTCTCGGCGAACCAAGAGCTCGGATCGAGAGAATCAAATGACCCGCAGGCCGCAACCGGCAAGGTCAGCGCCGCAACTACCGCGAGCCGTGAGAATCGACGAAGACCCGAGCCACCAAAACGGGTGGAACAGTTTCGCAGCGCAACCGGAACGAAAGTCATGCGAAGCGGCTCATCCATGGTTCGAAACCGACCCCTAATGTGGCAAGCGCCGACGCGATCGATGCGCCAGCCCATATCGGCTCATCATTCAGCAATTGGAGCATGTCTTTAGCAGACGAGTCTTTCAACTTTGCCAAGACAGGCTCCGGCGCATTCGGACCAAGCAGCGTCCGCCAATCCTCAGGGCAGACCTCACCTTTTCCATCTAGACATTCCAGGCAACGGGTACCCACTTGGCCTCGGAATGTTCTAACTTTTTGGTTTTAGACAAGAGCCAATTTTTCCCGCCTATATGGAATCGCTTGCGATCCATGTAGGCGGGATCGGCTCTATACAGAACCCTGAAACAGTCTTGCGATCACACCCGATTTCGACGCCTCAAACGAAGATTGTGTCAGTTCTTTAGCCCAAGACGCGGCGCGGGTCACCACTCGTCGCCTTGATAATCGGCATTTCTGTGGCAGGATCAACGGATAAGCATCAGTGTGGCAGCAAACTGCGGCGGAAGAGAGAGGCGCCCGCCGAGCCAGCGACGCTTTCCGCACTCTATGATCCTTGAGCGCATCCACGCTCCGGCCTCACGCGGGAAGCAAAGCCGCCTCATGCTCAAAATGCGCCGCCCGCGGGCGCAAAGGAACGGCGTCGACATATTCGAAGGCGGATGGATCGGAAAACAACGCCTTCAGAACCCCGACATTCATCCGGTGGCCCCCGCAATGGGAGCGGAACAGACCAACGATTCGCCGGCCCGCGAGTGCGAGATCGCCGATCGCATCGAGGATCTTGTGTCGCACGAATTCATCCGCATAGCGCAAGCCTTCGGGATTAAGAACGCGATCACTTTGCAGAGCGACGGTGTTTTCGAGCGAAGCCCCGAGGGCGAAGCCGTTCTTCCAGAGCCGCTCGACATCCGCGAGAAAGCCGAATGTGCGCGCACGCGCGAGTTCGCGCCGAAAGACGGAAGGTGCGAGATCGACCGCCTTCTTCTGCTGGCCGATGGCGGTACAGGCGAAATCAATATCGACGTCGAGCCGCAAGCCCATTTGCCGATCGCCTTCCGCCGGGCGCAATTCGCAAAAACTGCGGCCGCTCTCCACCCTGACCGGCTTGATGATTTTGATGTAGCGGCAGGGCGCGGCCAATATTTCGATCCCCGCCTCGTCGATCAGATCGACGAAACGGGCAGCCGACCCGTCCATGATCGGCACTTCCGGTCCATCGATCTCGACGATGACATTATCGATGCCGAGCCCCAGAAATGCTGCGAGCAGATGCTCGATGGTTCCGACGCTGGCGCGCTTGCCGTCACCGATCATCGTGCAAAGCTCGGTCATGGTCACGCGCGACCAATGTGCGGCGATCAGCTTAGGCGCCCGTCCCGGCAAACCGGTCCGGCAAAACACCATGCCAGTATCGGCCTCGGCCGGATGGAGGATAATGGTGACGGCAGCATTGGAATGGACGCCGAATCCCGACAGGATCGCTGGATTTCTGAGCGTCGTCTGTCGTCCCAGATTCATCAATATGCCCGCTCGTCTTTGCGGCCGCAGCAGCAGCCGAGACTTCCGTCGAGAGGCGTGAAAACAGATCTCGTCTCTTGACGTCGCGGACCCTACGCCGCCCCCTAAAACGGGCCAAATCAAGCTTTCTTAACGCCCTGTTACACTTCCCCCAAGCAGACGGACCTACTTGCCGCACGACCGCAGCGGATGGGCAGCCACACAATGCTCAACAAATAAGCGAGCGATGGAGAACCATCGCTCGCTTCACAATTTCATCGACCGCATCAGCTCGATTGCCGCCGCAGGAAAGCGGGGATTTCAAGCTGATCGTCCTCGATCGCACGCGGCGGCTGAACCATGCGGCCCTGCGGATCGAGCGGTTGCTGAGCATGCCGCGTGGGATGGCTGGGGCGCTTGCCATATTCGGCGTGCACTGAATTGGGCTGCCCGGCACGGACCGGCGTCATCGATTGCCCGGAACCTTTGACGTGCCCATCCTGACCTGTCGCACCCGGCGGATCGTCATTCCGGCTCATGCCGAAAGCCGCGAGCCTTTCGAGTAATGTCCGCCGTTTCGCCTCGTGCTGGTTCTCGACCGGCATGTCATTGCGCTGGGCACGGATCTGCTTCTGCGCGGGCACGGGCAAATCCTCGATCTGCGGCATGCGCTGCTGACGGACCACCGGCGATTCGGGAGCCGGCGGGATGAAGGGGCCCGGCGCATAGGTTTCGACCTCGCGGGGCGCCGCCGCGACCGCCTCGACGAAATGATGCGTCTGCGGCGCCGCCGGCTGCACTTGCACGCCGCGCGACACATTCACCGGCGCGGCGGCATAGGTCTCCCGCGCAAGCACTTGCTGCTGTGTGGCGACCGCCTGCGGCGCTGGCCGGGGTTCGGATTGCGCCGGGGCATAGCTCGGCGCCTGAGGCTCCGGCTGGCGCATCGCAGTCTGAGCACGCAGCCGGTTCGCGGCTTCGGCGATCCGTGCTTCCGCCGCATGGAGCTCCTGGGTCTCGGCTGGACGGTCGATGCCCGTGGCGACCACCGAAACGCGCACGATACCGTCGAGATTTTCGTCGAACGTTGCGCCGAGAATGATATTGGCATCCTCGTCGACCTCTTGGCGGATACGGCTCGCCGCCTCATCCACTTCATACAAGGTGAGATCATTGCCGCCGGTGATCGAGATCAAGAGGCCACGCGCGCCACGCATCGACACTTCGTCGAGCAGCGGATTGGCGATTGCCGCCTCGGCTGCCAACATGGCGCGCTTGTCGCCGGTCGCTTCACCCGTCCCCATCATCGCCTTGCCCATTTCGCGCATGATGGCGCGGACGTCGGCGAAGTCGAGATTGATCAGGCCTTCCTTCACCATCAGATCGGTAATGCAGGCTACGCCGGAATAGAGCACCTGGTCCGCCATGGCGAAAGCGTCGGCGAATGTCGTTCTCTCGGTGGCGATGCGGAACAGATTCTGATTGGGAATGACGATCAGCGTGTCGACCGAACTCTGCAGCTCGATGATGCCGGAATCGGCGATGCGCATACGGCGCGCGCCTTCGAACTGGAACGGCTTGGTGACGACGCCGACGGTCAGTATGCCCATTTCGCGCGCGATGCGTGCAATGACCGGCGCCGCGCCCGTGCCTGTGCCACCGCCCATGCCGGCGGTGACGAAGACCATATGCGCGCCAGAAAGATGATCCTGGATCTCTTCCAACACTTCCTCGGCCGCGGCACGACCGACATCCGGTTGCGAGCCTGCGCCGAGACCTTCGGTAACCTGCAAACCCATCTGAATGATGCGCTCGGCACGCGAGGAGGCAAGCGCCTGCGCATCCGTATTGGCGACGATAAAATCGACACCGATCAAGCCGGAGACGATCATGTTATTGACGGCATTGCCTCCTGCGCCGCCGACACCGCACACCATGATGCGCGGCTTGAGTTCCCGCAGTTCAGGAGCCTTGAGATTAATGGACATCGTCTGGCCTCTCGACGTTGGAGCGCCCTTCTGGCCGCCCGCATTGTTGTCAGTGTTCTCCGAGAAAAACGAATCGGCCGCCGCGCCTCTTCATCATCTCTCATAGCAACTAAAAGCTATCTCTCAACCATTGTCCGACACGGGCGATATAGCCATGCGTCCCGGTCGCCGCTTCACTCTCACGCCGCCCCGGTCGGAAGTGTTCGATCCCTGCGACCTGCGGGTACACGAGCAGGCCGACTGCCGCGGAAAAACTAGGACTCTTCGCTGATTCCGGCAGACCGCGAATACCGAGCGGACGGCCGATACGGATCTGACCCGCGAGGATTCGCTTCGCGGCCTCAGACATACCGGTAAGCTGGCTCGCACCTCCGGTGAGCACGAGGCGCGAGGCGGCGTTCGGCGTAAAGCCAGCACTCTTCAACCGATCGCGTACAACTTCGAGAATCTCTTCGACGCGCGGACCGATGATCCGCACGAGCTGCGATTTCGCCAGATGGACGGGATGCTCGCCGTCCTCGCCGGTCAGTGACACGGAAATCGTCTCGCGCTCGTCGGATGGCGAGGCGATACAGGCGCCATAAAGCGTCTTGAGGCGCTCAGCATCGGCAAGCCGCGTCGTCAGGCCGCGCGCAATATCCATCGTGATGTGATTGCCGCCGAGCGCCACCGCATCGGCATGGACGAGATTGCCGCCGACGAAGACGCCGACCGAGGTCGTGCCACCGCCCATATCGATCAAAGCTGTTCCAAGCTCAGCCTCGTCATCGACCAATGTCGCGAGCCCCGCGACATAGGGCGTTGCGACCATCGCCTCGATCGACAGATGGCAGCGCTCAACCGCGAGCATCAGATTGCGGGCGGCGGTGACATCGCAGCCGACAACATGCATGTCGACACCAAGCTCGTCGCCGACCATGCCTTTCGGATCGCGCACATTGCGCATATCCCCGAGCGAGAAGCCGGTCGGCAGCGAATGAAGCACCGCCCGCCCCTGCTGCTGGGTCCGCGCAGCGCAAGCCTCGAGCACGCGGTGGATGTCGGACTCGCCCACCGCACGACCGGCCACCGAAACCGTTGCGTTGAAGAATTGCGACCCGATACGGCCGCCAGTCGCGTTGACGATGACACTTTCGACCTGCACGCCGGCCATGCGTTCGGCAGCATCGACGGCACGGCGAATCGCGCCCTCCGCCTCGTCGAGATCGACGATCACGCCGCCCTTGATGCCGGCCGAGCGCTGATGGCCAATGCCGAGAATGCGGCAGCGATGGGTGCGTCCGCGCAATGTGTCTGATGGCTCCATCGGGTCGAGCCGCGCGATCAAGCACACGACCTTGGTGGTGCCTATATCAAGCGCCGACAGGAGCACGCTCTTGCGTGCCGAAAGGGCCCGCATGCGAGGCGGCAGCATGCGTGAGTTCATGTCTG
>DAIESR010000505.1 GCA_027346205.1 Beijerinckiaceae bacterium | reverse complement strand
CGGGCGGCCGGAGCCACCGCCGATCGACGAGGACCTCGATATCGCACAGGCCGGCGCAGCCGGCGCGCAAGCGCTCGCGCTGCATGGGTCCACGCTGCATGGGCCGGGCGGCACGATCGATGGCGCCGTGCCGCCGCCCGTACCTATCGACAATTATACCCCGATCCCGCCGCGGCGCGGAACGCTGCGCGAGGACGGCGCCTTCGTTCCTGAAGGCAAGCCGCGCGACTGGGATGTCACATCATCGATCCAAAGATAGGCTGGTCTTTCAAAGATCACCGGGCCAAACAAAAGCCCCCATCCTTCGAGACGGCTGCTTCACAGCCTCCTCTGGATGAGGGCCTGCCTGATCGACGGCAGCTCGCTTATCCCTCGGCTTCCTCCCTCTCAGCCTTTTCCTTGGCCTCGAGATCTTCGCCCGTCGTCTGATCGACGATGCGCATGGAAAGCCGAACCTTGCCGCGATCGTCGAAGCCCAAGAGCTTGACTTTGACCTTGTCGCCTTCCTTCACCACATCGCTTGTCTTGGCCACGCGGCCCTTGGCAAGCTGGGAGATATGGACGAGCCCGTCGCGCGAGCCGAAAAAATTCACGAAGGCACCGAAGTCGACGACCTTCACCACCGTTCCATCATAGATCTGGCCGATCTCCGGGTCGCTCGCGATGGATTTGATCCAATTGATCGCGGCCTTGATCGAATTGGCGTCGGAGGAAGCGACCTTTACCGTGCCGTCATCCTCGATATTGATCTTGGCGCCGGTCTTCTCAACAATCTCGCGGATCACCTTGCCGCCCGTGCCGATCACTTCCCGGATCTTATCGGTCGGGATCTTCAGCGTCTCGATACGCGGCGCGAATTCACCGAGTTCGGCCCGCGCGCCGGTCAAGGCTTTCGACATCTCGCCCAGAATATGCAGACGGCCTTCCTTGGCCTGGCCGAGCGCGACGCGCATGATCTATTCATTGATGCCGGTGATCTTGATGTCCATCTGCAGCGAGGTGACACCCTCTTCCGTGCCGGCAACCTTGAAATCCATGTCGCCGAGATGGTCCTCGTCGCCGAGAATGTCGGAGAGCACCGCATAGCGCTCGCCTTCGAGAATGAGGCCCATGGCAATGCCGGCGGTCGGCCGCTTCAGCGGCACGCCGGCGTCCATCAACGCCAGCGAAGAGCCGCAGACCGTCGCCATGGAGGAAGAGCCGTTCGACTCGGTGATCTCCGAGACGACACGCAGCGTATAGGGAAATTCGGCGGCGGTCGGCAGCATCGGATGGATGGCGCGCCAAGCGAGCTTGCCATGGCCGATCTCACGCCGGCCGGGCGAACCCATGCGGCCCGTCTCTCCGACCGAATAGGGCGGGAAATTATAATGGAGCAGGAAGCGCTCTTTGTAAGTCCCGTCGAGGCTGTCGACGAATTGCTCGTCTTCGCCGGTTCCCAGAGTGGCGACGACCAGCGCCTGGGTCTCGCCGCGGGTGAAGAGCGCCGAGCCATGCGTGCGGGGCAGAACGCCGGCTTGCGCGAGGATCGGCCGCACGGTCTTGACGTCGCGGCCGTCGATCCGAATGCCGGTGTCGAGAATGTTCCAGCGCACGACCTTGGCTTGCAGATCGTGGAAGATGCCGCCGACGGCCTCGCGCGAAAAGCGCGGCTCCGCACCTCCCGTAAAGAGCCCCGCCATGACCTTGACGCGGACGGCGTCGACCGCCTCGTAACGTTGCTGCTTGACCGTGATCTTATAGGCCTCGCGCAGCTCCGCCTCGGCAATCTCGCGGACCGCCGCCTCGACTTCGCTGTGATCTTGGATGACGAGATCGCGGGGCTCTTTCGCCGCCCGCTCGGCCAAACGGATGATCGCATCGATCACCGGCTGGAAGCCGCTATGGCCGGTCATGACGGCCTTGAGCATCATATCCTCGGAAAGCTCCTTGGCTTCCGATTCCACCATGAGCACGGCATCGCCCGTCCCGGCAACGACGAGATCGAGGCCCGAATCCTTCATCTCTTCGATTGTCGGATTGAGCTTCAACGCGCCATTGATATAGCCGACGCGGGCCGCGCCGATCGGCCCCATGAAGGGAATGCCGGACAGAGTCAGCGCGGCTGAACTCGCCACCATGGCAACGATGTCGGGGTCACTCTCGAGATCATAGGACAGCACGGTGACGACGACTTGCGTGTCATTGCGATAGCCATCGGGAAAGAGCGGCCGGATCGGACGATCGATCAGGCGGGAAATCAAGGTCTCGCGCTCGGTCGGACGACCTTCGCGCTTGAAATAGCCGCCCGGGATGCGCCCGGCGGCGAAGGCCTTTTCCTGATAATTGACAGTGAGCGGAAAGAAATCGATGCCGGGCTTCGGCGTCTTCGCCGAAACCGCCGTGGCGAGCACGGTCGTCTCGCCATAAGTCGCGAGCACGGCGCCGTCGGCCTGGCGCGCCATGCGCCCTGTTTCGAGCACGAGCTTGCGCCCCGCCCAGTCGAGTTCTTCACGATGGATTTCAAACATCAAGCCTGGTCTTTCTCTGGAAGATGGCAAAGGCTGAAGCATTTTCAGCAAAAATGGGTACCGGTTTTGCGTTCGAAAATGCTCTAACTTTTTCAACTAAAACGGGTTCAAACCCGTTCTATGGGCCATGAGCAAGACGGCGAGAGGCTGACCACGGCTAGGATGCCGTCTGTCGTGGCAGCGCCTGGCGATCCTG
>DAIESR010000462.1 GCA_027346205.1 Beijerinckiaceae bacterium | reverse complement strand
GTCATCGGCGCCGGCGCGGCGGGCCTCGCCGCTGGCCGGTGTCTGGCCGGCACCGGGATAAAATTTCGCATCCTCGAAGCGCGCAGCCGCATCGGTGGCCGGGCATGGACTTTGGCAAGCGCATTTCCTCTGGATCTCGGCTGCGGCTGGCTTCATTCGGCCGACATCAACCCCTGGACATCTATCCTCAGCGAGCGCGGCTTCACCATCGACAAGACGCCACCGGCATGGGGCCAGCACAGCCTCGATCTCGGCTTCGACGCCGAGCAGCAACGCAGCTTCGACAGCGCCATCTCGACCTTCCGGAAAAGTCTGACCAAGGCCGCACGTAGAGCACCCGACCAGGCTGCCGCCGAATTGCTCGAGCCGAACGGCCGTTTCAACTCATTGATCGAGGCGGTCACGAGCTATGCGAGCGGCACTGCGCTCGACTGCTTGTCGATCCACGACACAGCGAATTATCAGGATACCGGCATCAACTGGCGCGTCGTCGAAGGCTATGGCGCGGGCATCGCCGATTTCGGCCGCGATCTGCCGGTCACGCTCGCCTGCCCGGTCGCACGTCTCGACCATGGCAGCTCGCCCATGCGCCTCACGACGCCGCAGGGCGTGATAACCGCAGACAAGGTCATCATCACTCTGCCGACCAATCTCCTGGCGCGGGAGGCGCTCGTCTTCGACCCGCCGCTTCCTGAGAAATGCGCTGCGGCTGAGGTTCTGCCGCTGGGCATCGCCGACAAGCTCATTCTCGCAATCGATCGGCCGATGAACCTGCCGAAGGATGGGCATCTCTTCGGTCGAACCGATCACGCCGACACGGCGAGCTATCATTTGCGGCCGTTCGGTCGCAACCTCATCGAGGCCTATTTCGGCGGCCAGCTCGCCACCGATCTGGAAAGCGAGGGCCCTGAGGAGTTTTATTCCTTCGCCGTAGACGAACTCGCCGATCTTCTCGGCAATTCCATCAGAGCACGGCTGCGGCCCGTCGCGGAGACGGCCTGGGGACGCGATCCTTTCGCCCGCGGCTCCTATTCCTATGCTTTGCCAGGCCATGCGGATGCGCGCGCGAAACTCGCCGAGCCCGTCGACGAGCGAATCTTCTTTGCCGGCGAGGCCTGCTCGAAAAAGGCGTTTTCTACCGCCCATGGCGCCTATCTGACAGGCATAGCCGCCGCCGAAGCCGTGCTGGCGATCAGCTCGGCATCGAAGCACCCTCTCACGGCACGTTGATTGCTGTCCATTTGCTATTGCTGCAACGCGAGATACGCTAAGTTAACAGCATCGTCATCGCGCTCGGCAGAAAGCGTCCGCAGTGACTTCGGCGGTTCACAGTGACTTCGACGGTCCACCGCTGCCCCCAAATGCCCGCAAACCAAACGTCCGCAAACCAAACATCTGTCATCCAAAAGTCTGCCAGCTGAATGTCCGCAACCTATAAGATCCGTGTGATCACGTCGATCAATGAGATCGACGCCGCGCAATGGGACGCATGCGCCAATCCCGCCGCCGAGGCCCCCGCTTTGGTCGGCGGCGGCGCGACCATTGTCCCGGAGCTGAGTGTCCCTGAGCTGAGTGTGTCGGAGCGGGATGCACAGAATGTCTTGGCGTCGGAAGCAAGCGGCGCTGAGCCAGCCGATGCCGGGCCTCGGGAAGCCCAGCAGAAAGAGCGCTTCAATCCCTTCATCACCCATGCCTTCCTGCGGGCGCTCGAAAACTCCGGCTCGGTCGGCAAGAAGACCGGCTGGACCACGACTCATGTCGTCGTGGAAGAGCAGTCGAGCGGCCGCGTGATCGCGGCGGCGCCGACCTATCTGAAGACGCATTCGATGGGAGAATATGTCTTCGACTACGGCTGGGCCGACGCCTATCATCGCGCCCGCGAAAAATATTACCCCAAGGTGCAGGTGGCAGTGCCCTTCACGCCGGCAACCGGCCGCAGGCTTCTGGTCTCTCCAGAGGGCGGCGAAGAAGCTTTGAATGCGCTGATCGTCGGCCTACGGACGTGGCGCGAAAAAATCGAGGCCTCGTCGATCCATGTCTCCTTTCCGACGCGATCCGAATGGGACGCGCTTGGCCGCAATGGCTTCCTGCAACGCACCGGCCAGCAGTTCCATTTCATCAACAAGGGCTATGCCGATTTCGAAGCCTTCCTAACGGATCTCACCTCGCGCAAGCGCAAAATGATCCGGCGCGAACGCAAGGACGCGCTGGCGCAAGCCGGCGGGATCGAGATCGAGCTTCTCACCGGCGCCGATATCAAGGAGGCGCATTGGGACGCCTTCTATTTGTTCTATATGGATACGGGCGCCCGCAAATGGGGCCATCCCTATCTCACGCGCGACTTCTTCTCGCAGATCGGCGCCAGCATGGCGGAGCATATTCTGCTCGTGATGGCGAAGCGCAAAGGCCGCTATATCGCGGGCGCGATCAATTTTATCGGCAAGGATGCGCTCTACGGCCGCAACTGGGGCTGTATCGAGGAATATCCCTTCCTGCATTTTGAGGTCTGCTATTATCAGGCGATCGAATATGCGATCGCGCATGGGCTGTCGCGGGTCGAGGCCGGGGCGCAAGGTGAGCATAAGCTCGCGCGCGGCTATGTGGCGGTTCCCACCTATTCGGCGCATGACATAGCCGACCAACGTTTTGCCTCGGCGATCGACGAGTTTCTGACGCGCGAGCGCGCGGCGATCAATGAATCGCTCGATGAATATGCGGAAATGGCGCCATTCAAAAAGGGCGAATGAAATCCCCGCCGCGCGAACCGAGCGTCAGCTCGCATGCGCCTTGGCTTCGCGGCGCCGCGCGTGCAGCACGAATTCCGTATAGCCGTTGGGCTGCGCGCGGCCTTTGAAGATCAAATCCGCCGCGGCTTTGAAGGCCGGTCCATCGAAGCCGGGCGCCATCGGCCGATAGGCGGCATCGACCCCATTCTGTCGGTCGACCACCGCCGCCATGCGCTTCAGCGTGTCCGACACCTGACCCTTGCTGACGATTCCATGCTGCAGCCAATTGGCAACATGCTGGCTCGAAATCCGCAGAGTCGCGCGATCTTCCATCAACCCGACATCATGAATGTCCGGCACTTTCGAACAGCCGATGCCGCGACCGATCCAGCGCACGACATAGCCGAGAATGCCTTGGCAATTATTGTCGAGTTCCTCCTGCACATCGCCCGGCCCCCAATTGCCGCGGTAGATCGGAATGGTGAGAATATCGGAGAGTTTCGCGCGCGGATGGCCGCGCAAATCGGCCTGGCGCCGCGCGACATCGACGCGATGATAATGCGTCGCGTGCAAGGTCGCAGCCGTCGGCGACGGCACCCAGGCCGTGTTGGCCCCGGCTTGCGGATGCGCGATCTTTTCCGCGAGCATCGCTGCCATGCGGTCCGGCATAGCCCACATGCCTTTGCCGATCTGTGCACGCCCGGGCAGACCACAGGCGAGCCCTATGTCGACATTCCAATCTTCATAGGCGCCGATCCAGGTCGCCTTCTTCATGTCGTTCTTGCGGATCATCGGCCCGGCTTCCATTGAAGTGTGGATCTCGTCGCCGGTGCGATCGAGGAAGCCGGTGTTGATGAAGACGATTCGATCGGCCACGGCTTTGATTGCAGCCTTGAGATTGACAGTGGTGCGCCGCTCCTCGTCCATAATGCCCATTTTCAACGTGAAGCGCGGCAGGCCAAGAAGATCCTCGACAGTCGCGAAGATCTGATCGGCGAGAGCGACCTCCTCCGGGCCATGCAGTTTCGGCTTGACGATATAGACGGAGCCTTCGGCACTGTTGCGTCGGCCTTCGGTCCGCCGCAGATCGTGCAGCGCCACGACAGATGTCACATAAGCGTCGAGCAATGTTTCCGGCACTGGCGCGCCCGCGGCCAGCACAGCATCGCTCATCATGTGGTGGCCGACATTGCGCACCAGCATCAGGCTGCGGCCCTTAAGCGCGAGCGGCGCGCCATCGGCTTGCGTATAAAGTCTGTCGTCAGCGAGCCGCCGCTCATATTTGCGGCCGTCCTTCTCGAATGTCGTACTGATCGTGCCCTTCATCAGGCCAAGCCAATTGCGATAGAGCGCAATCTTGTCGGCGGCATCAACGGCGGCGACACTGTCTTCGAGATCCATGATCGTCGTAACGGCAGCTTCAAGCATCACGTCGGCGACGCCGGCAAGATCGTCGCGGCCGATCGGATGATCGCGATCGATCACCATCTCGATATGAAGTCCATTGTTGCGCAAGAGGATCACGGACGGCTCTGCCGCTTCGCCGCGATAGGCGCGGAACTGACCAGCCCATTTCAAGCCAGTGACAGCGCCATCTCTGAGCTGCACTTCAAGCGCACCAGCGGCGATTCGATAGATGGCAACATCCCTATGGCTGCCCTCGGCCAGCGGTACGCATTGATCAAGGAAATCGCGCGCCCAGGCGATGACCCACGCACCGCGCAGAGGATTATAGCCTGCGCCGCGCTCAGCTCCGCCCGAATAGGAAATCGCATCGGTGCCATAGAGCGCATCATAGAGCGAACCCCAGCGCGCATTGGCGGCGTTGAGCACATAGCGCGGATTGGAGAGCGGCACGACCAATTGCGGCGCGGCAATCTCTGCGATCTCCTCATCGACATGAGTCGTGCGGATCGCGAAATTCTCCGGCACCTCGACCAGATAGCCGATGTCGCGCAGGAAGGCCTCATAAGTGCCTTTATCAAAGGCCTGGCCTTTGCGAGCGCGATGATAAGCATCGATCTTGGCCTGAAGGACATCGCGAATGTCAAGTTGCGCCTCGATTTTGGGAGCAAATTCCGCGATGAGCTGGGCAAGACCCGCCCAAAAGCTCTCGACCGAGAGCGCAGTACCGGGCAGCGCCTCACGTTCGATGAACGCGCGGAGCACAGGGGCGACCTTCAGACCGAGGATGTCGTGATAGTCTTCACTCATTTCCGACTCCATTCCCCTGAGTCCGACTCCCGATCCACATAGGCGGGATAAATCGGCTCTACATCAAACAATTAGAGCGTGTCCTTTGTCGGAAAGGTCTTTCAACTTTTCCGGGACATGCTCCAAGGCACGCAACGCGGCGCATGCGAGAGGCGGCTTAAAGCAAGGATTTCGAGACCGGCCTAGCCTGACAAAAGTCCCAGGCATACCTTTCGCACCTATCGAAGGAGGTAGGCGGCGGTCGGGCGACGGCAAGCGTATGGCCGCGCAGGCTCACCACATTCTCTTGCGGAGACTCAGCTTTGCCGATGGCGTTCTTGCGTGATCGAATTAATCTGTTTACCAAATAAGAAACGTGATGCGCGCTAAACTGCGCCGTCATTTCATCGTCCCCCATGGGACTTCACACACCGAGCGAAGGCAGCGCGTGGAGCATTTTCCCAACGGCAAAAAGGTCGTCATCGTAGGCGGCGGCTTCGGCGGCCTTTCGGTCGCCCGCGCCCTCAGCGGCTTGCCGATCGACATCACTCTCGTCGATCGGCAGAACCATCATTGCTTCCAGCCCCTGCTCTATCAGGTGGCGACGGCGGTCGTCTCGCCGGCCGATATCGCCTGGCCGATACGTGGCATTCTCCGCCGCCAGCGCAATGTCCGAGTTCTGATGGCCGAGGTCACAGGCGTCGATGTCGCGACAAAGACGGTGCAGACCGATTCGGTCAGCCTACCTTACGACTATCTCGTACTCGCGACGGGCGCGACCCATTCCTATTTCGGCCATGACGAATGGGCGGAATATGCTCAAGGTCTCAAAACCATCGCCAATGCGACCGAGATCCGCGGCCGGCTGCTGCTCGCCTTCGAACATGCCGAACTCGTCTCCGACGAGGCGAAGCGGCGCGCACTGCTGACCTTCGTGATCGTCGGCGGCGGCCCGACCGGCGTCGAAATGGCCGGCGCCATCGCCGAAGTCGCCCTCCACGCTCTGCCCAATGATTTCCGCGACATCGATCCCCGTTCTGCCCGCATATTGCTGATCGAGGCCGGGCCACGGCTGCTGCCGAGTTTTCCCGAAAAGCTCTCGGACTATGCCAAGAACACGCTGGAAAAAATGGGCGTCACGGTGATGACCTCATCGCGGGTGACCAATTGCGATGCCGCTGGGGTCACCGTCGACGGCGAAAAGATCGAGGCCAGCACGGTCATCTGGGGCGCCGGCGTCATCGCCTCTCCAGCCGCCAAATGGATCGGTGCAGAACATGATCCTGCCGGGCGGGTCAAAGTCGAGGCGGATCTTTCCGTGCCAGGCCATCAAGAAATTTTCGCGATCGGCGACACCGCCGCGATCCTCGGTCGCAAAGGCCAGCCGGTTCCTGGCATCGCACCGGCAGCCAAGCAGATGGGCTTTTATGTCGGCAAGCTGATTGCCGACGAATTGAACGGCAAGCCACGGCCCAAACCCTTCGTCTATCATCATCAGGGCGATCTCGCGACCATCGGCACCCATTCCGCGGTCGTCAAACTCAACCTCGATCATCTCACCTTAACGGGATTTTTCGGCTGGCTCTTCTGGAGCGTCGCCCATATCTATTTCTTGATCGGCATCCGCAATAGCTTCGTCGTGGCGATATCCTGGATCTATGGGATCTTCACCTCGCGGCGCGGCGCCCGCATCATCGCTCTGCCGGATCATGTCCGCAGCGCCAAGCAGGCCGATGTGACATGACCGATGTGACGTCATCCGCACATGATTCCGCAAGTCCATCAGCTCAAGATCCAAACGAATCCCATGCCCATGATCCGCGTGTCCCTGAGAAAGGGGAAATCATCCGCCTATAAGCGCGCCATTCTCGATCAGGTCTATGCCGCGATGCGCGAAGCCTTCAACGTCCCGGAAAAGGATCGCTTCATGGTGACCGACGAGCATGACGAAGAGAATTTGGTCTAGAGCATCAGACCCGCAGGTGGGAACCGGCTGCGGGACAAATCTGATGCGACAACAAAAGACAAAAGCGGCAGCACCGATTCCATTTGAATGTTCGTCACTCTATAGCCAAAATTATCTCGGCATCGCCCGCGACGACGATCTCGTGATCATTCAGATCACGGCGAACAATACGCGGACCACCGAACAGAAGAAGGCGCTCTTCGCCGCGATGGCCGAGCGCCTTGCGCGCGATCCAGGCATCAGGCCCGAGAACATCATGATCAATCTCGTCGAAGTCACGAAGGAAAACTGGTCCTTCGGCAGTCTTGGCGCATGGCTCGCGAGCCGTGGTGCGGCATGAGGGCCGACGCCATTCGTCA
>DAIESR010000460.1 GCA_027346205.1 Beijerinckiaceae bacterium | reverse complement strand
GTTAGCACGCATCGGCCAGCGCCGTCGGAAACTGGGGCTGGCCCATTGCCCTCGGGTAAAAAAAGCCGCGCGCCTCTATCACGGGAACGCCGCGGCGAGGCGAAGGGTTTCGTTAATCTCGATTGCAAAGTGCGAATCAAGAAAAAAGTTCCCCCTGATCTTGGTCAAAAACTTCCTAGCGGTTTCCGTAAAACCGCGTCGAACCGTGCAGAGCGACCCAGCGTGCCGAAAAAGCGCAAGACGCCGGCGTCAGCCCTTCCGCCGAAGGTCGCAAGCTGTGATTTTCAAGTTGCCGTGATGAAGCAGCGAACCTAAGGTTCGGCCGCCTCGGCGTCGGTTGGCGGCGCTTTGCCGAAATGGCCTGCGCACTCCCCTTATCCCGTCCAATCGGAGCCTTCTTCAATGGCCTTCATTTCTGACGCCTTGCTTCGCGTGAAACCCTCCGCGACCATCGCGGTGACGCAGAAGGCGCGCGATCTGAAAAATTCCGGCCGTGACATCATTTCGCTGTCTGTCGGCGAACCCGATTTCGACACGCCGGACAATATAAAAAAGGCGGCGATCGCGGCAATCGAACGCGGCGAAACGAAATACACGCCAGTCGCCGGTATCCAGCCTTTGCGGGAGGCCATATCGGTGAAATTCAAGCGCGAGAACGGGCTCGACTACAAGCCGTCGCAGACGATCGTCGGCACCGGCGGGAAACACATTCTGTTCAACGCCTTTTTCACAACGATCAATCCCGGCGACGAGGTCATCATCCCGGCGCCCTATTGGGTCAGCTATCCCGACATGGTGATGATCGCCGGCGGAACACCCGTCATGATCGAGACCAAGATGGAGCATGGCTTCAAGCTGCAGCCCGCCGATCTCGACAGAGCGATCACCCCGAAGACCAAATGGCTGATGTTGAATTCGCCCTCCAATCCGTCGGGCGCCGCCTATACGCGCGACGAAATGAAGGCGCTCACCGATGTGCTGCTCGCGCATCCGCATGTCTGGGTTCTGAGCGACGACATTTACGAGCATTTGATCTACGGCGATTTCGTCTTCGCCACGCTGGCGCAGGTGGAGCCACGGCTCATGGATCGCACGCTCACCATGAATGGCATCTCGAAATCCTATGCGATGACGGGCTGGCGCATCGGCTATGCCGCGGGGCCCGATCAGCTCATCAAGGCGATGGACATGTTGCAAGGCCAACAGACCTCTGGCGCCTGCTCGATCGCGCAATGGGCCGCCGTCGAAGCGTTGAACGGGCCGCAGGATTTCATTGCGGAGCGCCGCAAGATCTTCGAGGAACGGCGCAATCTCGTCGTCTCCATGATGAATCAGGCGAAATATCTGAAATGCCCCTCGCCGGAAGGCGCCTTCTATGTCTATCCTTCCTGCGCCGAAGCCATCGGCCGCAAGACTCCCGATGGCAAAACCATCGCGACGGATGAGGATTTCGTCTCGGCACTGTTAGAGGCCGAAGGTGTCGCTGTCGTGCAGGGATCGGCTTTTGGGCTCGGGCCGAACTTCCGCGTCTCATATGCGGCCGCGACGCAAGTTCTCGAAGACGCCTGCACAAAGATCCAGCGCTTCTGTGCCTCACTCGTGTGAGCGTTGGCCCCGAAAAAATCCAGCGCCAAACGAAAAGCCCGGTTTCATATCGATGAAACCGGGCTTTTGCCTTCCCCTCCACCTGTTTTACAAACTGAGCCGTAGCCCCCCGGCCGGCTCAACAGGTTGTCAGCCCTGCCTTTATACGCGGCATGGCTGATCATGTCTGTTGCGCATGAGCCACAGAGTGGCTGAAAAGCATCGCTTATCCAA
Source organism: Beijerinckiaceae bacterium (assembly GCA_027346205.1). Taxonomy (GTDB): domain Bacteria; phylum Pseudomonadota; class Alphaproteobacteria; order Rhizobiales; family Beijerinckiaceae; genus Methylovirgula. Next base: position 7,046 of record DAIESR010000460.1, on the reverse strand, counting down.
GTGCTTGGAAAGGATGCATGCGGCACGCGCAGCCGCCCATCTCATCTGATCTTAACATTAGCCTATTATCGTAACGCACCATAACGATTGATTCGATCACTCTCCTCCTTCGCCACGCTCACTGCCAATAAAATGCTGTTGCCATGAAGACCTCACGGCGGTTGCCGATCGAGATTCTCCAGTGGTGCGTGAGACGGAGCCCGGGATCGAACCACATTCGCAACGGGGCAATACGTGCAAAGCTATTTTAGCGCTTTCCGACTGACACATAGTTTCGCGCTCGTGATCATCGCCTTCGCGCTCCTCACCGGCATCAGCGGCGCCATCATATGGACGAAGATCGTCGATCTGCAAAAGACCGATGCCGACATCATCAATCGCCAATATCCGGCCCGCGTCACCCTCGGCGAAGCCAAGGCGTCGGAAACCGCCTTCAGCGTGCTCGCCTATCAACTCAAAGACGCGAAAGCCGAGGATCTGCACGATATCCGCTATGCGATTCGGGAGGAAACCCGCCGCTTCCGCAATTGGCTCACCACAGTCCGTGGCCTGTGCCCCGAAAAGCTTCATGAGATCGCCGCCATTTCACTGCGCTTCGACCGGATGCTGAAATTCTTGGATGGCTTTCCCGCAGCGGGTACGGAGGAGACGCCGCAGTTCCAATTGTACTATCGATTCTCGGCTCTGCGCGACGATCTCGAGGCAAGCCTCACCCATTTGTCGCTGGCGCTCGCGCGTGAAGCGCAAGACCGCATCGACTATGCCCAAAATGTGAAATCGGCTGGCGTGCGCAGCACGCTCGAAATCTTTGCAGCGGGCTATATCGCTTTCTTCATCGGCACCGTCGCCTGGGCTTCCTTGGCCATCGCGCGGCCGATGCTGCGCCTTGCCGAAGCCATGCGCCGGATCGCGGCGGGCGATTTCAAGACGCAGATCAGCTATACCGGGCGCCATGACGAGCTCGGCGATGTCGCCCGGGCTATACTCGTCTTCCGCGACAAGGGGCTTTCCGTTCTGCGCCTCGAAAAGGAGACCGCCGCAACCGAGGCGCGCGCGGCCGCGGCCCTGGCAGGCGAACGTCAGCGCGTCGCCGAGGTCTTCCAGCAAGAGGTCATGGACGCCATCGGCGCGCTGTCTTCAGCCGCCACGGAATTGCAACGCAATGCCACTGTCATGCGCGACATCGCCGGATCGACCGATAACCGAACCAAGAAGGTCGTCGCCTTTTCGCAAGACCGGATCGCAAATTCCGCGCGGCTCTTCGCATCCTCATCGGATCTGGCAATGACGATCGGCAAGATGAACGAGCTCTTCATCACGGCAGGCGAAATCGCGATGCTCGCGACCGGTGATGGAAAGGCGACGTCGCGAAGCGCCAATGAGCTTGTCGAAGCCGTCGACACCATCGGCCAGATCGCCGATTTCATCGGCGGGATCGCTTACCAGACCAATCTTCTCGCCCTCAATGCGACGATCGAAGCCGCGCGCTGCGGCGAGGCCGGCCGCGGCTTCGCCGTCGTTGCGAGCGAGGTGAAGACTCTCGCGCATGAGACCTCGCGTGCCGCGGCTGATATTGCTCAACGGATCGAAACGGTGAAATCCGCCACGGACCACGTCGTCAAGGCGATCGGCGTGACCGTCAGCCGTATCGGCCGCATCGCGGACATGTCCAGCCAACTCGGCAATGCCATGGACCAGAAGGACCAGGCGAGCCGCGACATTGCCCGATACGTGGGCACCGCTGCAGACGAGGCGCAAAATCTGTCCCTGGTTCTCCAGGAAGTCAGCCAATCGACAAGCGAGACGGAGCGGGTCGCGACCGAAATCCTGGCGGCGACAGATGAGGTTTCGTTGCAGTCGGATCGCCTCTTCCGGCGGTCGTTGGAGTTCTGCCAGCAAATCCGCACCGAAGCCGGGCCTACCATCGCCGCTGGTCCCCGATCTCCGGCCCCGGCAGCAGCCACGTAATCGGCTTGACCTTCGAGCCAGCCAGTCCGCATGGCCACCGCAGCGGAAACGTGTTGCAGCGCGCAAACTATTCTGATTTGTTCGCGCCGAATACCGTTCAGGCTGCGGCACCCACATGGATCTTTCGCAGCATTATTTTGAGGGATCCCCCATGTTCAGGGAAGACAATGGCGGCGGCGGTGGGCGCCGCCCCTCCCGCAATGTGCTCGGCCTGCCGCTCGAGCCCTGTTCGCATTCGCCCTTGACCGGCTTTTTCCGCAATGGTTCCTGCGACACCTCGCGCGAAGATACCGCGAGTCACACTGTCTGCATCGTCACGACCGAGGAATTCCTCGCCTTCTCCAAGGCTGCCGGCAATGATCTCTCGACGCCGCTGCCGCAATATGGCTTTCCCGGCCTGAAGCCGGGCGACCGCTGGTGCCTCTGCGCGCCGCGCTGGCAGGAGGCTTTCGAGGCCGGCAAAATGCCGCGTGTCGTGCTGCGAGCGACACATGAGGGCGCGCTCGAATATTGCGCCTTGGAAGATTTGAAGCGCTACGCCGTCGATCTTTCGTGAATGCGTGATAACGCATGGATAAAGTGCGAGCCTTCTCCCGGTGGGAGAAAGCGGTCGGCGAAGCCGGTCGGCTGAAGGGTTAGGGTCCCGCGATTCACTATATAACCCCTCAGCCGGCTTGCTCTGCAAGCCAGCCTCTCTCCAAAGGAGAGGATTGCGCACTTCGTCGCCATCGCCGCCAACAAAACCCGCCCGATGCATGAACGTCGCAGGCGCAAAAACGTACGACAGAGAGTACAACACCACCCATGCCCAAGCGGACGGATATCTCGACCATCATGATCATCGGGGCTGGACCGATCATCATCGGCCAAGCCTGCGAATTCGACTATTCCGGAACTCAAGCCTGCAAGGCGCTGCGGGCCGAGGGCTACCGCATCGTTCTGGTGAATTCAAATCCGGCGACGATCATGACCGATCCCGACATGGCGGATCGGACCTATATCGAGCCGATCACGCCGGAAGTCATTGCCAAGATCATCGCCGCAGAGCGCTATGCCGCGCCGGGCGGCTTTGCGCTTTTGCCGACCATGGGTGGCCAGACGGCGCTGAACTGCGCCCTGTCGCTCAAGCGCATGGGCGTGCTCACACAATATGATGTCGAGATGATCGGCGCGACGGCCGAGGCGATCGACAAGGCGGAGGATCGCAAGCTCTTCCGCGAGGCCATGACACGGATCGGGCTTTCGACGCCGCGCTCGCATCAGATCAAGACTCTCACCCAGGCGCTCGACATCCACGACGACATCGGCGTGGCAGCCATCATCCGCCCGTCCTTCACCATGGGCGGCACCGGCGGCGGCATCGCCTATAACAAAGAGGAATTCATCGAGATCATCGAACGCGGCATCGATGCTTCGCCGACAAATGAGGTTCTGGTCGAGGAAAGCGTCCTCGGCTGGAAGGAATATGAGATGGAGGTCGTCCGCGACAAAGCGGACAATTGCATCATCATATGCTCGATCGAGAACATCGACCCGATGGGCGTCCACACCGGCGACTCGATCACGGTCGCGCCGGCGCTCACTTTGACCGACAAGGAATATCAGGTGATGCGCGATGCCTCTCTCGCCGTGCTGCGAGAGATCGGCGTCGAGACCGGCGGCTCGAATGTGCAATTCGCGGTCGATCCGGCCAACGGCCGGATGGTCGTCATCGAGATGAACCCGCGCGTCTCCCGCTCTTCCGCGCTCGCTTCGAAAGCGACCGGCTTTCCGATCGCCAAGGTCGCTGCCAAGCTCGCGATCGGCTATACGCTCGACGAGATCGCCAATGACATCACCGGCGGCGCGACGCCCGCCTCCTTCGAGCCGACGATCGATTATGTCGTCACCAAGATTCCGCGCTTCGCCTTCGAGAAATTTCCCGGCGCCGAGCCGATCCTGACGACGGCGATGAAATCTGTCGGCGAAGCCATGGCAATCGGCCGCACGTTCGCGGAAAGTCTGCAAAAGGCGCTGCGCTCGCTCGAAACGGGTCTCAATGGCCTCGACGAGATTGAGATCGACGGCTTCGGCAAGGGCGACGAAAAGAATGTCTTGCGCGCCGCGCTCGGCCGGCCGACGCCCGACCGTCTACTCGTCGTCGCCCAGGCATTACGGCATGGGCTGATGCATGAGGACATCCATGACGCTTGCGGCATCGATCGCTGGTTCATCGCGCGGCTGCAGGAAATCATCGATCTCGAGGCAAAGGTCCGTAGCTTCGGACTGCCGCAGGACGCCGCCAATCTCAGAATGCTGAAGGCCGCCGGATTTTCAGACGCGCGCCTCGCCGCGCTCGCGGGCCTGCCCGAAGCCTCCGTCACCGAATACCGCCACGGGCTCGGCGTCCGCCCCGTCTTCAAGCGCATCGACACATGCGCCGCCGAATTCGCTTCGCCGACCGCCTATATGTATTCGACCTATGAAGCGCCTTTCGCCGGGACCTTGGCCTGCGAAGCGAATCCTTCCACACGCGAGAAGATCGTCATTCTGGGCGGTGGCCCGAACCGGATCGGGCAAGGCATCGAATTCGACTATTGCTGCTGTCATGCGAGTTTCGCGCTCCGCGACGCGGGCTTTGAGACCATCATGATCAACTGCAATCCGGAGACCGTGTCGACGGATTATGATACGTCGGACAGGCTTTATTTCGAGCCGCTGACGGCGGAGGATGTGCTCGAAATCCTCGCCAAGGAAAATGAGGCAGGCACGCTCAGAGGCGCGATCGTGCAATTCGGCGGACAGACGCCGCTGAAGCTCGCCCATGCGCTCGAAACCGCACAGATCTCTATTCTCGGAACCAGCGTCGATTCGATCGATCTCGCCGAAGACCGCGACCGCTTCAAGCGGCTGCTCGACAAGCTCGGCCTCAAGCAACCGAAGAATAGCATCGCCTATTCGGTCGAGCAATCACGCCTCATCGCCGCCGAACTCAATCTGCCTCTCGTGGTGCGCCCCTCCTATGTGCTCGGCGGGCGCGCCATGGCGATCATCCGCGACGAAGCGGCGCTCGATGATTATCTGCTCGACACTTTGCCAGGGCTCGTTACGAGCGATATCAAAGCGCGCTATCCAAACGACAAAACCGGCCAGATCAACACGGTTCTCGGCAAGAATCCGCTGCTCTTCGATCGTTATCTCTCAGACGCGGTGGAGGTCGACGTCGATGCGCTCTGCGACGGGCGCGATGTCTTCGTCTGCGGCATCATGGAGCACATCGAGGAGGCGGGCATTCATTCGGGCGATAGCGCCTGCTCGCTGCCGCCGCGCTCGCTGTCGCTGGACATCATCGCCAAACTGGAGGATGAGACGCGCAAGCTCGCCCTCGCCCTCAATGTCGGCGGGCTGATGAATGTGCAATTCGCGTTGAAGGATGACGAGATCTATGTGCTCGAAGTCAATCCGCGCGCCTCCCGCACAGTGCCCTTCGTCGCCAAAGTCATCGGCGTGCCGATCGCCAAAGTGGCAGCCCGGATCATGGCCGGCGAATCGCTGGCAAGCTTCGCCCTGACCCCGCGGCGGCTCGACCATGTCGGAGTCAAGGAGGCGGTGTTTCCCTTCGCCCGCTTCCCCGGCGTCGACACCGTGCTCGGGCCGGAGATGCGTTCGACCGGCGAGGTCATGGGCCTCGACCGTTCCTTCGAGATCGCCTTTGCCAAGAGCCAGCTCGGCGGCGGCACGAAAGTGCCGACGAGCGGCACCGTTTTCGTCTCGGTGCGCGATGTCGACAAGCCGCGTGTCCTCGACTGCATGAGGCTGTTGCTGAGCCTCGGCTTCCGTATCTGCGCGACCGGCGGCACCTCGCGCTATCTTGAAAACCAAGGGATTCCGGCCCAGAAAGTCAACAAGGTCTCGGAAGGGCGGCCGCATGTGGTCGATGCGATCAAGAACGGCAGCATCCAGCTCGTTTTCAACACGACGGAAGGTGCACAGGCACTCGCAGATTCCCGCTCCCTTCGTCGCGCTGCCCTCTTGCATCGCGTCCCTTATTACACCACTCTAGCCGGTGCAATCGCTGCGTCGCAGGGCATCAGAGCCTATGTGGCGGGTGATCTCGAAGTTCGTGCTCTGCAGGATTATTTCGGCTGATACCGGGCCCACCCCGACTTGACTTCAGATCGACAACGTTTTGAACTTGTCTCACCGGCTGTCGTTTGAGCCGGCAGACGAAGGGTCAGATTAAATCCGGGCATCGCGTCACCTGGCAAGCAATGCTCCGGAAGCAAGGGGATAATCGGGACCGGTGCGGGCTTGTCTGGCTCATTGGGAGCGGCTTTTTCTCGGGCCGGCTCGGCCGATGGCCGAACCCACAGGCCAATTCGGCTAGGAAATGAATGAGTTCGTCGGCAAGAGGCCGAGGCCATCGCATTCCAGATCCGAAGCAGGTCCCATGCGGTACCGCTGGTCAGGAGTCCACATAACCGCATTCGGACTGATAGCGAAAATTTGGCGCAGCTTGTCATCGGAAAAGGGAAGGCACTTTTCCGAGACTGCACTGTAGCTACGATCGAACCGTGGTTCGATCGGAAAGACGTGAGAGAGACTGAAGAATGGAAAAGATTCCGATGACGGCGAACGGCTATTCCGTCCTCGAACAGGAATTGAAGCAGCGGCAGCAAGTCGAGCGGCCCCGCATCATTCAAGCGATCGCGGAAGCGCGAAGCCATGGCGATTTGTCCGAGAATGCCGAATATCACGCGGCCAAGGAGGCACAATCGCTGAATGAAGGCCGAGTCGCCGAGCTCGAGGACAAATTGTCTCGAGCGGAAGTGATCGATATCACGAAACTCTCCGGTTCGACGGTGATGTTCGGTGCCACCGTCACCCTTATCGACGAGGATACCGAGCAAGAGAAGGTCTATCAGATCGTCGGCGAATCGGAGGCCGATGTGAAGGCGGGCCGAGTCTCGATCAGCTCGCCAACGGCACGTGCCCTGATCGGCAAGAAAGTCGGCGATTCCGTCGAGGTGAACACGCCCGGCGGCGGCAAGAGCTACGAGATTTTGAAAGTGGCCTTTGTTTAGGCCATTGCCACGCGC
>DAIESR010000445.1 GCA_027346205.1 Beijerinckiaceae bacterium | reverse complement strand
TTTCCGGAACATGCTCGAGGGTCCCGCCCTCGTCCGTCGAGACGCTTGCTTCGCAAGCTCCTCAGGATGAGGGCTAGGCTCAGGACTCATTGATTGAGATAGAATGCGACGCTGGCAGCGATGCAGATGGCGGAGAAGAATGTGTGGGCGCAGCGGTCGTAGCGTGTAGCGATGCGGCGCCAGTCTTTGAGCTTGGCGAAGAGGTTCTCGATTTTGTGGCGGGTGCGATAGAGAGCCGTGTCATGGGGCAGCGGCGTTTTGCGGCTTCTGGTTGAGGGAATGCAGGGCAGAATGCCCTTGGCTTTAAGCGCTTGCCGGAACCAGTTGCTGTCGTAGCCCCGATCGCCGATGAGAGTCCTGGCCGGCGGCAATCCATCGAGCAGGAGCCTTGCGCCTTTATGATCGTTCATCTGGCCTTCGGTCAGCACCATCTGGCGGGGTTTGCCGGCTTCGTCACAGATGACATGCAGCTTGGAGTTCAAGCCGCCTTTCGTGCGCCCGATGAGACGGGGAAGAGCCCCTTTTTGAGAAGGCTTGCCGCGGTCCGGTGCGCCTTCAGATGGGTCGAGTCGATCATGATGCGCTCGGGCTTTGGCCCTTCACTGGCGAGCGCCGCGAAGATGCGGTCGAAGACACCGAGGCGGCTCCATCGGATGAAGCGGTTGTAGAGGGTCTTGTGCGGCCCGTAGTCCTTCGGAGCATCTTTCCATTGCAGGCCATGCTTGATGACATAGACGATGCCGCTGATGACCTTGCGATCGTCGACGCGCGGCACGCCATGCGACAGAGGGAAATGCATCGAAATCCGCGCCATCTGGCGCTCGCTCAGCAAAAACAAATCACCCATCTCGGCCTCCTGACGGAAACCGTGAATCACATCTCAATCCAAATTAACAGGTCCTGAGCCTAGAGCATGTCCTCAATTGAGCCAAATGACGGCGGCGGCTAAGTGGATGCTGGCGAGGAAGTTTCCGGCAGTTTTGTCGTAGCGTGTGGCGATGGCCCGGTATTGCTTGAGCTTGCAGAAGAAATTCTCGATGAGATGGCGCGCCTCGTAAAGTTCTTTGTCAAAGCCGCGTTTTATCTTGCGGCGGCTCTTTTGCGGGATCACCAGGGTTTTGCCTGCGCCAAGAAGCGGTTCGATCACGCGCTTGTCGGCGTCAAAGGCTTTATCTGCCAGCAAAATATCGGCTTGCATCTGAGGCAGCAGCTTGTCGGCGCCGTCGAGATCATGCGCTTGGCCGGGCGTCAGGAAGAAGGCAAGCGGATTGCCCAGCGCGTCGACCAAAGCATGGATTTTGGTGCTCAAGCCTCCTCTGCTGCGCCCGATCGCCTGGTCTTCGCCGGCTTTTTTTGGGCGCCGGCACTGTGCTGATGGGCGCGTACGATCGTCGAGTCGATCATCGCATATTCGTTGTCGGCATCCGCCGCCAATACCTCGAACAGCCTCTGCCACACGCCGGTTTTGGCCCAGCGCGAAAACCGCGTATGACTCTTGATCGGATCGCCGAAGCGCTCCGGCAGGTCGCGCCAGGGAATACCGGCCCGGTAGCGATAGATCACCGCTTCCACAAACAGCCTATTGTCTTTCGCAGTGACGCCGACATGACCCGCGCGCCCCGGCAAAATGTCCTTGATCCGATCCCATTGATCATCCCGAAGCGCATAGCGACGCATCTGTCAGCTCCGAATCAGCTGACAGTCCATGAATCACGCAACGCGCCCCTTGGGAATCAGCCAATTGAGGACAGGCTCTAAGGCATTCTTTGAAAATTATTGCGCGGTCCGGCGATGCGTCTTTCCTTGGCGCGAATGGAATGCTGGCGGCAGAGTGCG
>DAIESR010000418.1 GCA_027346205.1 Beijerinckiaceae bacterium | reverse complement strand
TTCCCCCTGAACAAGCTGGAGTCTTCACCTCCGGAACGCCGCCATTTGGGCAGAACGCCACCGGAACAACAAGATCCTTGGAAAGGAAATGGACCAATGAGCAAACCGTTAGAAGGCATTAAGATCATCGACTTCACCCATGTGCAGGCGGGTCCTGCCTGCACCCAGCTCCTGGCGTGGTTCGGTGCCGATGTGATCAAGGTCGAACGTCCCGGTTCAGGCGACGTCACCCGTTCGCAGCTGCGCGACATCTCGAATGCTGACGCGCTCTATTTCACGATGCTCAACAGCAACAAGCGCTCGCTGACGCTCGACACCAAGACTCCCCAGGGCAAGGAAGTTCTTGAGAAGCTGATCAAAGAATCCGACGTAATGGTCGAGAATTTCGGACCCGGCGCGCTCGACCGCATGGGTTTCACCTGGGAGCGTATCAAGGAGCTTAATCCGGGCATGATCGTCGCCTCGGTGAAGGGTTTCAGCGAGGGGCATCACTACGAAGATCTGAAGGTCTATGAGAATGTCGCGCAATGCGCCGGCGGCGCGGCTTCGACGTCTGGCTTCTGGGACGGCCCGCCGACGGTGAGCGGCGCTGCGCTCGGCGACAGCAACACCGGCATGCATCTCGCCATCGGCATCCTCACCGCGCTGCATCAGCGCAACAAGACCGGCAAGGGCCAGAAGGTCGCCGTCTCCATGCAGGACGCCGTGCTCAATCTCTGCCGCGTCAAGCTGCGCGATCAGCAGCGTCTCGATCGGGTCGGCTATCTCGAGGAATATCCGCAATATCCGCACGGCAAGTTCACCGATGTCGTGCCGCGTGGCGGCAATGCGGGCGGCGGCGGCCAGCCGGGCTGGGTGTTGAAGTGCAAGGGCTGGGAGACTGACCCGAACGCTTATATCTATTTCACGATCCAGGGCCATGCCTGGCCGCCAATCTGCAAGGCGATCGGCAAGCCGGAATGGATCAACGATCCGGCCTACACCACGGCTCAGGCGCGCCAGGACAAGATCTTCGATATTTTCGCCACCATCGAAGATTGGCTGAAGGATAAGACCAAATTCGAAGCGGTCGACATCCTGCGCAAATTCGACATTCCCTGCGCGCCCGTGCTCTCGATGAAGGAACTCGCCAATGATCCGTCGCTGCGGGCCAGCGGCTCCATCGTGGAAGTCGATCATAAGGAGCGCGGCAAATATCTCACCGTCGGCAGCCCGATCAAATTCTCGGACATGACGGTCGAAATCACCGGCTCACCTCTGTTGGGCGAACATACGGACGAGGTACTCGAAAGCCTCGGCTATACGCCCGAGCAGATCACCGAAATGCACGCATCGCGGGCCGTCTAGAGCCGGCTATCTGCCCGAACGCAATCCACTAGTCTAGGCCAATGGCGTAAACCATGTATATAAGAATGCTGGGATGTCGTGCGCCACATTTTGAATGGCTGCGAAGACTTTCCTGATCCTGAGCATCGAAGGGCGGCTGCCCCTCGATGCTCACGCTGTTGCAGAGGTGTCGCTCTCATGAGGGCTGGGTCGCGGTCGACGGAATCAGAATAAGGAGCGGAGCAAACGAATGGGCAAGGCTTTAGAGGGCGTGCGGATTTTAGACTTCACGCATGTGCAATCGGGGCCGACCTGCACGCAATTGCTGGCGTGGTTCGGCGCAGATGTGATCAAGGTGGAACGGCCGGGCACCGGCGATATCACGCGCGGCCAGCTATGCGACGTGCCTGACGCCGACAGCCTTTATTTCACGATGCTGAACCACAATAAGCGCTCGATCACGCTCGATACCAAAAACCCCAAGGGCAAGCAAATCCTCGAGGCCTTGATCAAGAGCTGCGACGTCCTCGTCGAGAATTTCGCGCCGGGCGTTCTCGACCGCATGGGTTTTGGCTGGGAACGGATTCAGGCACTCAATCCGCGCATGATCGTCGCCTCGATCAAAGGCTTCGGCCCCGGTCCTTACGCAGATTGCAAGGTCTATGAGAATGTCGCGCAATGCGCCGGCGGCTCGGCCTCGACGACCGGCTTCCGCGACGGACCGCCATTGGTCACCGGGGCTCAGATCGGCGATTCCGGCACGGGCCTTCATCTTGCCCTCGGCATCGTCGCCGCGCTCTATCAACGCACCATGAGCGGCCGCGGCCAGAGGGTCGATGTCGCCATGCAGGACAGCGTGCTCAATCTCTGCCGCGTCAAGCTGCGCGATCAGCAGCGCCTCGCGCGCGGGCCGCTGAAGGAATATCCGCAATATGGCGAGGGCCTGCCCTTCGGCGATGCCGTGCCGCGCGCCGGCAATGCCTCGGGTGGCGGCCAACCGGGCTGGATCCTGAAATGCAAAGGCTGGGAGACCGACCCCAACGCCTATATTTATTTCATCACCCAAGCGCCTGTGTGGGACAAAATCTGCCCGCTCATCGGCAAGCCAGAATGGATCACCGATCCCGAATATGCCAAGCCCGAAGCGCGGCTCAACAAATTGAGCTTCATCTTCGATACGATCGAAGAATGGACCAAGACCAAGACCAAATTCGAGGTCATGGAACTCTGCAATCCGCTCGATATTCCTTGCGGGCCAATTCTTTCAATGAAGGAGATCGCCGAAGAACCTTCGCTGCGCGCCAACGGAACCGTCGTCGAGGTCGATCATCCAGTCCGCGGTTCCTATCTCACCGTCGGCAATCCGATCAAATTGTCCGACAGTCCGACGGATGTCGTGCGCTCGCCCCTGCTCGGCGAGCACACGGATGAGATTCTCACGCAGGTTCTTGGCTTCGGCGCGGATGAACTGGCCGAGATCCGCGCCTCCGGCGCCTTGGAGCCCCTTGTCAAACAAGCGGCGGAATGACCTTGCCAAAGCTTTGCCAAAACGGCTGCCGGCGGCGGCAATGGCACCTATGTCGGACATGCCCTCAAATGGTTTCCAGACCGGCGCTGGACAAAAAACAATCGCATGCTTAAGAATTAGAATTGCTGGTATACACAATACGAAAAATCCGCACCAAAGAGACCATCATCACTCAGATAGTCAGAGCGTGGGGCGGGCCAGCAGATAAGCCGCGGGCGGTATGCACATACCCAAAAACAGCGGACACGGCAAAGAGGAACGCCAATGAACGATCATCAAATGACAGGGCTACCCTCCCCGCCGTTTTAAGGACCAGATCGATCTCAGCGGAAGCAAATGAGGTCAATCAGGGACCCAAGAGGACTGCTTTTGCCGCAGATCCACATAAATGCTCAAGGAGGGAAGCCCAAAATGACTTCGACAACGGAAACGGCCGCCGCGCCTAGTGCGCAGGTTAACGACGCTTATCGATGGATGCAGCTCGCAATCGGCGTCGGCTGCATGGTGATGATTGCCAATCTTCAATATGGTTGGACGTTCTTCGTTCCGGATATCCAAAAGAAATTTGGCTGGGATCGCGCGGCCATTCAATGGGCCTTTACGCTTTTCGTCCTGTTCGAGACGTGGCTCGTCCCGATCGAAGGGTGGTTTGTCGACAAATATGGTCCCAAACTCGTGGTGATATTCGGCGGTGTGCTCTGTGCCGTCGGCTGGGTCGTCAATTCCTATGCGACGAGCCTCGGCGGCTTCTATTTCGGCCAGATTCTGGCCGGTATCGGCGCTGGCGCGGTTTACGGCACTTGCGTCGGCAACGCGCTCAAATGGTTTCCGGACAAACGCGGCCTTGCCGCCGGCATCACGGCTGCGGGCTTTGGCGCCGGATCCGCGCTGACGGTCGTCCCTATCCAAGCGATGATCCACAATTCCGGTTTTCAAGCGACGTTCTTTTCCTTCGGCCTCGGCCAAGGCATCATCATCCTGGTTCTCGCGCTGTTTTTGATTGCACCCAAAGCCGGCCAAGTGCCGCCTGCGGTCCAAACTGGCGCCATTATCCAGTCGCGTCGCAATTACGCGCCGAGCGAAATTCTTCGGCAGCCAACTTTCTGGCTCATGTATCTGATGTTCGTGCTCGTTGCCGCCGGCGGCCTGCTCGTCACCGCCAATCTCAAACCGATCGGCGTAGACTGGAAGATCGCCACCACGCCGGTGACGATCATGGGCCTGACTCTCGGCGCGGTGACTTTTGCGGCGACGCTCGACCGCATACTCAACGGCATCACCCGACCCTTCTTCGGCTGGGTCTCGGATAAGATCGGCCGTGAAAACACGATGTTCATCGCCTTCGGCATTGAAGGCATCGGCATCTTCATGCTCTATCTCTGGGGCAAAGACCCTCTGCTGTTCGTCTTGCTTTCCGGCACCGTGTTCTTCGCGTGGGGCGAGATTTTTTCGCTGTTCCCATCGACTTGCACGGACACGTTCGGATCGAAATATGCCACCACCAATGCCGGCCTGCTTTATACTGCCAAAGGGACAGCTGCGTTGCTGGTGCCCTTCGGCAATTATCTGCAACAAGGAACCGGCAGCTGGGACGCCGTGTTCATTGTCGCCGGCGCAGCCAATCTACTTGCATCTCTTCTGGCCATTCTCGTGTTGAAACCCTGGCGCAAGATGGTGGTCGCACAAGCGAAAGTCTGAAGACGCAAAATCTTCTGCCGACCGCAAAAGGGCGCGCCTCGCGCCCTTTTTTTCGTCGTAGAATCCGTGAAAATCATTTGACCCACCATCGTCTTTCCACCTATTGGCATATATTATACAATATGGGGCAGGTGCCTTGAACATCCATGAATATCAGGCGAAGGCGATTTTGCAGGAATATGGGGTCGCGGTATCGCCTGGGGTTGCGATTGTTGCGGCGGTGGAGGCGCGCGCGGCGGTTGGGCAATTTGAAAGCCCTGTCTATGTCGTGAAGTCGCAGATCCATGCGGGTGGGCGCGGCAAGGGCAGCTTCAAGGAGGCCGAGGCCGGTGCGGGCGGCGGCGTGCGGCTCGCGCGTTCGGCGGAAGAGGCCGTGCTTTTCGCCGAGCAGATGCTCGGCAGGACTTTGGTGACGGTGCAGACCGGGCCTTTGGGCAAGCAGGTCAACCGGCTCTATATCGAAGCGGGCTCGGCGATCGACAAGGAATTCTATCTCTCGCTTCTCGTC
>DAIESR010000413.1 GCA_027346205.1 Beijerinckiaceae bacterium | reverse complement strand
GACGCACTTCGGGCGGCTCGATTCCATGATCGGCGCAATTGCGGAGCAAATGGGTCAGAGGATCGCGGATATATTCGATCAATTGTCGGTCGAGCTCGGTATCGGCACCTTCCGTCACGAGCCGAAGTTTCTTTTTGAGCTCGACCGATAGCTCGCGCATCAAGCGCGGCAAACTGGTAAACAGACGGCCGACCGGCTGCATGCGTGCGCGCATGACTGCATCCTGAAGATCGGAGGTCAGAGCAGAAAGCCTCTGAAGAGGGGCCTTAACGACGGCGTCTTCTTGATAGCGGGTCAGTTCCAAGAGCTGATTGCGAGTCAGAACGAGTTCCGACACCAGGAGCATGATGCGCTCCAGCGCGCCGACCGCGACGCGGATTGTTTCCGGACGGCTCGTGCCCTGTGGTGCCGGCGGGGCATCGGGCGCTTCGGGCGCTTCGGTGATAATGTCTTGAACGCTTGTCGGAGGCGGCGACTCTGGGATCGGTGACGCGTGGCTCGTTGCGGCGGTTGCCAGCGCGTTGATTCTGAGCTGGAGAACGTCAATGAGTTCAGCGTCGTCGCCTTCCGGCTCCTTACCCGTCTTTTCGAGGTATCCGAGAATGAATTTCACCCGATCGATCGAGGTGAGAATGGCCGATACCGTCTCGGGAGTTGCGGGTGCGCCATCGCGTAGGCGGCTGATCAGCGCTTCCGTTACATGAGTCAGATGTTCAAGCCGCGACAAGGCGAGGAAGCCGCATGTGCCTTTGATCGTATGGATCAGCCGAAAGATCTTGGTGATGGCACCCGTATTCGAAGGCTCGCGCTCGAACATGACGAGGAGATCGCCAGTAGCTTCGATTTGTTCGTTGGTCTCGACTAGAAAGTCGTTGAGAAGTTCATCCATGATCCTGCCCGGACCGCCGAGGCGCGTACAATCGGCGAGACTATCGCCGATATCGGTTAAGGAGCATTGAAGGAAAAGTTCAATTTAGCAACGATTTGCCGGCCGTGTTCGATCCGTGCAGGTCATGCTTGGACGTACAGCCAAAAGCCACGCGCCGCATCAGCGCCGCGTGGCTCATTGATACTTACGATATGGATCATGGAACGTGGGGCGCCTTACGCGCAGGCGCTTTCCATCGTATCCACCGTCGCCGCGACGGCTTCGATGCGTATTGAATCCGCAGCCGTCGTAAGCGTGAGCGCAAGGCCGGCGGCCTGTGCGACGAGGCCCGTGTAATAGGCCTGGATCCCATGCGCGTCGACGCTGTCGCCTTCCGGGGTTCCCGCGAGGAGCCGCGGCACATGGCTCGCGAGCCTTGCATTCGGCCCGCTGGCCTCTACGACGATCCGGGTCGCGCTATCAGTCTCGCTGACTGCGACCTTGATGACGCCGCCGCGCGGAATGGTGGCCGCGGCAATGAGGCAAAGATTCAAGACGAGCTTGACCTTGTTCTTCGGCATCAGCACGCGCGGCGCATCCCATTCGAGCCGGGTTTTATCGTCTGCGAGCAGGCCGCGAGCGACTTGTTCGGCATCGCCCGTATCGATCGAGGCGCCGGCAGAGCCCGCCGCACCAAATGCCAGTCGGCAGAACTGCAACCGCGCCGAAGCGGTTCGGGCGCTCTTCTTGATAAGGTCGAGAGCGAAGCCGCGCATTTCAGCGTCCTTCTCGTCCTCAAGCACCTCAAGCCCGTTCACGATGGCCCCGACCGGGCTGATGACATCGTGACAGATCCGTGAGCTGAGCAGCGCAGCAAGATCGAGAGAACCGAGCGCGAAATCAGTCATGTCTTCCATCCGAATGTTGCGGCGAGGAATTGGTTGAGCATGCCCCGGAAAAGTTGACAGCCTGTTCCATTAAAGCACACGCGCTACATCTTTCATGTAGAGCCAGTTCCAAACCTTTACATCTGCAAAACGGTCCCGGAGTGTCGGCACCGTCGTCCACCCTTCGCCTCGCATGAGGCTCGCGAACTGCGCGATTATGGCCGCAAGGCTTTAAAATTGGGATAAGGCTGATTGCACCAATCACATATAATTCGCGCCTGTCTAGCTGTGCATCGGCCGGTGTGTACAACCATAGGTTAGCTTCGGCCACCCTATTTCGAGGCTTGAGTTACGGCTCGATTTGGCGCATCGAGGCCCGGTCATAGTCTCTATTCGAGCATTTCATATCCTATAGGACATCATGCCTGAAAGCACGCACCGGGACTTTCGTCCAAACGGTTTAAACTATGACACCATTGCAGAAATCTTCGCAGAGCTTGCTGTTGCCGCGGGTGCTGTGATCATGGGCTATTACGGGACCGATAGTCATGTGCGGGCCAAGGCTGACCAGAGCCCTGTCAGCGATGCGGATATCGCCGCCGAAGCGGTGATCCTCGAAGGCTTGGCGGTGCGCCTGCCGCAGATTCCGGT
>DAIESR010000404.1 GCA_027346205.1 Beijerinckiaceae bacterium | reverse complement strand
TTGCACAGAGGTGTTATCATGGAGATGTTTCTTGGATCGTAATCGTATCGCTCGAAAACTTCTCACGACCGCGGCATTTTTCTTCCTATTGCTGTTCCTGCCCGCCGGCACTTTCGCATGGCGGCAAGCCTGGATTTTCTTGGCCATCACCGCAGCGACCATTCTCACCTCAACGCTCACCCTCGCATGGCTCAATCCAGAGATTTTCGTCGTGCGTCAACGCGTTCAACCCGGCACCAAGCAGTGGGATCGCGTTTTGCTCGCACTCTTGTTTCCAGCCATGAGCGCGATCTTCATCGTGGCATCGTTGCATTCTGGACGCTTTCATTGGTCGACGCCGCCAGCTTGGACAAGCTACCTGGGCTATGGCCTCTATTTCTTCGGCTTCGCGCTTTTCACCTTCGCGCAGACCGTCAACAGATTCTTCGAACCCGGCGTGCGCATCCAAACTGAGCGCGGTCATCACGTCATCGATCGTGGGCCTTATCGATTTATCCGGCATCCCGGCTATGTCGGCGCATGCACCTTCATGATCGGCTCGGCTTTGGCGCTCGGCTCCTTATGGGCGCTCGTGCCCTCAGCCTGCACTTGCCTGCTGCTTTTGATCCGCACGAAGCGCGAAGACCAGACTTTGCGAGCGGAACTGCCCGGCTATGACGACTATGCGCAGCGCGTGCGCTTCAGGTGGCTGCCGGGCCTGTGGTAGGCGTCGGCTTCATTTCGAGCCATGCCCATCGAGCCATGCCCAGGCGAGATTATGCTCGAAGTCTGCGAGCCATACCTTGTCCTCTGGATGTCCAACGAGCCCCGCCTCGCGCCGCGTCGCGCACCAGGGCGGCGGCGGCGGACGGTCGGCATGGGTCACGGTCTGCGTATCCTCATGCACCATCAACCAGAGCTTATCGGCGCCCACCACCTGATCGCTGACGGCGAAAGTGCATAAAGGCACGTCGGCCCAAACCGTGGCGAGCAGCAGCCGGCCGGAGCGTGTCACCCAGAGCTTGCGCTCCGCAATCATCGGGAGAGCATGCTCGCCATCGCTGGTCAGCAACGGCCGCAGCACAGCCACTGCCGCGTCATCCGCAGAGCTGCGATAGGAGCGATGCGTCTCGCCACTCTGCAAGGCAATATGAAGGATAGAGCGGCGACGATCGACGACATCAATCATGGCGGAAATAATGAAGCATGGCGGAAACAATGCGCGCGGCTTTGTAGAGCGCTCATGCCTGCGGCAAAGGTCATGAACGCGACGGATCATATGCGGTGCGGAGATTTCACATCACTCCAGCTTGTGGAGGCAAGCAGATATTGCGCCAGCGTGGCAATAGATCATGGCCGCCACCAGGGGATTTGGCTGAAGTCTTTTAGCAAAGTCGTTCCAATCAAATCCGTCGCTGCGATCAATTTTTCTCACAGCGCGAACTCTTTGCCCACCCATCCCGTTTAGCGGACACGTTATCACGCGTGAAAGGACAAGGTCATGTTTTCCCATGTCAAAGAAACCATCATGCCCGTCAATGTCCGCGAGCCTGATGCTGTGTTCGGTCAATTTCTGCTCGAGCAGTTCGGTGGTGCGACCGGTGAATTGACCGCGGCTTTGCAATATTGGGTGCAATCCTTCCATGTCGAGGATGCGAGCCTCCGCGACATGCTGCAGGATATTGCGATGGAAGAGTTCAGCCATCTCGAAATGGTCGGCAAGCTCATCGCGCAGCACACGAGCAAGATCGATCAGACAAAGATCTATGAAGCGCCGCTGTTCGCCGTGAAAGGCATAGGCCCGCACTTCCTCGACAGCCAGGGCACCGCCTGGACGGCGTCCTATATCAACGAAGGCGGCAATGTGGTGCGCGATCTGCGCGCCAATATCGCGTCAGAAGCCGGCGCGCGTCAGACCTATGAAGCCTTGATCAAACATTGCCGCGACGAAGGCACGAAAAGGACGCTGACGCATCTTCTGACGCGAGAGATCACCCATGCGGACATGTTCATGAAGGCGCTCGATTCGATGGGTCGGCTGACCGATCCATTCTTCGGAACGATCCAGCCGGACGAAACGGTCAATATCGTCTTCAATCTCTCGCATAGCGACGATCATCGCGGCCCCTGGAACCAGGGTGCGTTCCGCTATATCGACAATCCGCGGCCGGAGGGTGGCTTGCCGCCGGCCCCGGTCAATCCGGATGATGAAAAGATCCACAGGCTTGCAGCGGAATAGACGCTTTTCATTCTGATTAAGCAGCTCCGCGGCTTGTCCCGGAAAGTCAGGCGACTTTTCTAGGGGCTGGCGGCGGGGCTGCCGCCATGTTAGGCGAAGCAACACCAAGGGCTTGAGACAGTTTTCGAGGATCGCTTCGCGCATCGCACATCGCCTCCCCCCATGAGCACGAGCGAAGAGGGAGAGGGCGGGCACGCGTTGCGCGAAGCGATCATCGAAGAACGCAAGAGATGCTTCGCCGATGATCCCCCGCTATTCCCGCCCCGAGATGGTCGCGCTCTGGGAGCCAGAGACCCGCTTTCGCATCTGGTTCGAGATCGAAGCCCATGCCTGCGATGCCATGGCCGAGATCGGTACCATTCCGAAAGAGGCCGCGCGGGCGATCTGGGAAAAGGGCGGCAAGGCGAAATTCGACGTCGCCCGCATCGACGAGATCGAGCGGGTAACGAAACATGATGTCATCGCCTTTCTGACCCATCTCGCCGAATTCATCGGCCCCGATGCGCGTTTCGTCCATCAGGGCATGACATCTTCCGACGTGCTCGACACATGCTTGGCCGTGCAGCTTTCCCGCGCCAGCGATATGCTCATCAATGATGTCGATGCCCTGCTCGCGGCGCTCAAGCGGCGCGCTTTCGAGCATAAATTCACACCGACCATCGGCCGCTCGCATGGCATTCATGCCGAGCCCGTGACTTTCGGGCTGAAGCTCGCCGAAGCCTACGCCGAATTTTCCCGCGCCCGTGCGCGGCTCGTCGCGGCTCGAGCGGAAATCGCGACCTGCGCCATCTCCGGCGCCGTCGGCACATTTGCCAATATCGATCCGCGAGTCGAAGAGCATGTCGCAAAGAAACTCGGGCTGACGCCGGAGCCGGTCTCGACCCAGATCATTCCGCGCGATCGCCATGCCATGTTCTTTGCGACTCTCGGCGTCGTCGCTTCCTCGATCGAGCGGCTCGCGATCGAGATCCGGCATTTGCAGCGCACGGAGGTTTTGGAGGCGGAGGAATATTTTTCGGAAGGGCAGAAAGGCTCTTCTGCTATGCCGCATAAGCGCAACCCCGTGCTCAGCGAAAATCTCACCGGCCTTGCACGCCTCGTCCGCGGCATGGTCATGCCGGCGATGGAAAATATCGCGCTCTGGCATGAGCGCGATATCTCGCATTCTTCGGTCGAACGGATGATCGGTCCCGATGCGACCATCATGCTCGACTTTGCGCTCGCAAGACTGACGCAAGTGATCGACAAGCTGCTCGTCTATCCGACGCGAATGCAGAAGAATCTCGATGCGCTCGGCGGCCTCGTCCATTCGCAGCGCGTGCTTCTGGCGCTCACGCAAAAAGGCGTGAGCCGAGAGGATGCCTATGCGCTCGTCCAGCGCAATGCCATGCCGGTCTGGTACGGCGAAGGCGAGTTTCTGCCGCTGCTGAAACAGGATACCGAAGTCAAGAAAGTGCTGAGCGACGCCGAACTCGAAGAGCTGTTCGACCTCGCCTATCATCTCAAACATGTCGACACTATTTTTGCGCGCGTGTTTGGCGAGGCGTGAAGGGCTGAATGCCACCGGCTGGTTCAGGGGTAAGGGATTGATGAACACACAGGCTCGCCTCGAAGCGCTGATCGGCACGATCGTGAAGGACGCACAGCTGCATGCGCGCTGGCTCAACACATTTTCCTTTCTCGAATATGTCGGGTTCCGCAAGATCGTGAAGAGCCAGAAGGCCGAAGCCTTGAATGCGACGATTCTCACCCATGCGGTCGAGGAAGGCCGGCATGCGCTGCGCCTCAAAAAGCTCGCCATGCAGATCGGCGGGCCAGCTTTCGAGACCTATGCAGCGGATGTGCTCCTGTGCGGCGAAGAGGCGGAAGATTATTTCCAATCGCTCGACCATCAATGCGAGGCGCAATTTTCCGAATATGGCGAGCAAGAATGCGCAAGGCTCACCTATCTCTATGTGACCTGGCTCGTCGAACGCCGCGCCCTTGAAGTCTACGGACTCTATAAGAGCGCGCTCGCCGGCACGGAGATCGCCCAAAAACTCGACGGATTGCTCACCGAGGAAATCGGCCATTTGCGCCAGGTCGAATCCGAGCTCGCTATCAGCGATCCGCAGCACGCGGCGCGCGCGCCTTTGGTCATCGGTCTCGAAGCGCGGCTCTATGAGACGTTTCTTGGTGCCTTAGACACAGCGCTTACGCCGCAAGCGGCGCATCCTTGAATTCAACAGAAAACGCCCCAGTTTTGGCTTTCCTTTCCATCACCGCCATTTCTCATGCGCACCCAGGACGCCGATATTCTCATCATCCCCGGTCTCGGCAATTCCGGCCCGGACCATTGGCAGAGCCGCTGGGAGGCCAAGCTTTCCAGCGCGCGCCGTGTCGAGCAGAGCGATTGGGAGAGCCCGGACGCCAGGGATTGGACGGGACGCATCGCCGAAACAATTGGCTCGGCAACCAAGCCCGTCGTTCTCGTCGCCCATAGTCTCGGTGTGATCGCCGCCGTCCAAGTCGCGCAGAATTTGGCGGCGCGGAATCTCGACGGCAAGATCGCAGGCGGCTTTCTGGTCGCGCCGCCGTCCGAGCGCGCAATGGCAGGCGTCACCGCGATCGATCCGGGCTTTCGTCCGGTCCCACAGGCACCCCTGCCCTTTCCTTCCGTGCTCGTGGCAAGCCGCGACGATCCTTATTCGGCTTATCATGAAGCCAAAGACATGGCCTATGCCTGGGGCGCCGCGCTGGCGGATGCCGGATTTTCCGGCCATATCAATATGGATAGCGGCCATGGCCCCTGGCCAGAGGGGCTGATGTGCTTTGCTGGATTTTTGAAGAATTTGTGAGCGCGACTCGTAATCTCCACGCCGATTATGATGCAATTGAAACGAAAATTGCTATCTGACGCGGATGCTCATTTCAAAAGGGGTCTGCCGTGAAAGTCGAACTGGAATTCGTGCCGCCCGAGGGCGAAGAGCGTTCCACTGTCCGCATCATTCTCGATCCGCTCGGTGAATCACCGATGAGCGGTCTGCCCACCCTGACGCCCAATTGCAAGACCTATGAAGAACTGGAAGCGCAAGTAAAATTGATCGAGAGGCACTTAGGCAAGATCCGCAAAGAGGGTGCGAAGTTCTTCAAAGTACCGTTCACGGACAGATGATGCTCTAGCGCCAATGTTTGGGACGCAGCGCTTGCCGCTGTCTCTTTCACAAATTCGGATTGGGCAAGCGAAGAATCATGCCGTCCATTTCCGGCGTAACGAGGAGCATGCAGGTCAGCCGGCTGTTGTCCTGCTTGGTGAAGGTTAGAGAATCGATCATCATCTGCTCCAGCTCATGCGGCGGCTTGAGCTTGGGAAACCAGGCCGGATCGACATAGACGTGGCAGGAACCGCAGCTGCAGGTGCCGCCACATTCGCCGCGAATGGTGGGAATGAAATTCGCTTGGCCCACCCGCATGAGGATCGCACCATCCTCGGCATTGACCGGATGTTCCGTGCCATCATGTTCGATAAAGAGGATCTTCGTCATTGCGGCGCCGCCCATCCTGTCGGGTGATGAAGATGCTGTTCAAGCAATAAAAAGGCCGCCCGAAGGCGGCCTTTGAGATCGAGCGCGCGACAGGCTCAGCGCGAATAGAATTCGATGACGAGATTCGGTTCCATCAGCACCGGATAGGGCACTTCGGTCGGCAGCGGAATACGCGTCATTTTGGCGGTCATCTTGGTGTGATCGCAGTCGATATATTCCGGCACGTCGCGCTCGGCGAGGCCGATCGCCTCGAGCACGAGGATCATCTGGCGCGAAGCTTCCTTCACCTCGACGACATCGCCAACCCTCACCTGATAGGAAGCGATGTTGACCCGCCGGCCGTTCACTTTGACATGGCCGTGATTGACGAATTGGCGCGCGGCGAAAACGGTCGGTACGAATTTGGCGCGATAGACCACCGCGTCGAGACGCCGCTCCAAAAGGCCGATCAGATTATCAACCGAATCGCCCTTCATCCGGATCGCTTCGGCGTAATATTTGCGGAACTGCTTTTCCGAAATATTGCCGTAATAGCCCTTGAGCTTCTGCTTGGCCTTGAGCTGCGTGCCAAAGTCAGTCGGTTTGCCCTTGCGGCGCTGGCCGTGCTGGCCCGGCCCATATTCGCGCCGGTTCACCGGGCTCTTCGGGCGGCCCCAGATATTCTGGCCCATGCGGCGGTCGATTTTATATTTGGCTTCTGCGCGCTTCGTCATCGCGTGTCCTACGAGCTGCGCCGTCAATGGACACGGGAAGCGCCCGCGCGGAAGCGCGTCACCCCAAAACCGCGACCGTCCGCCGGCAGATTGGCGGAGGAACGCGCCCTCCTCTGCCGACCCTCGCGGGCCAGCCGACAGGCGTTCTCTTAAAGATTAAGGAACCACCGCGGGTGCGTCATGGCGGGAAACCCGCCAAAATAAGCACACCGCCTCAGGCGATGTGCAAGCTGCGTGAGTAATCGGCTTTCCGACAGAATGTCAAGCTCCGCGGCGACCGTTCTCAGGCTCGGCACAGGGCAGTCGCTCGCTGCCTGTCTCGCGCCGCGCTATTGGGGCTTTGCGACCGCGTCTCGCTTTTCGAGGCCTGCGAGCAGAATGCAAAGCGCAATGCCATCAGCGGCAATACGCACATCGCTCAGACTCGGGAAGGTCGGAGCGAGCCGCAAGGTCGCATCATGCGGGTCCTGGCCAAGCGGCCAAGTCGCGCCTGCCGGCGTCAAGGCGAGCCCGGCCTCCTTCGCGAGCGTGACGACGCGCGCGGCCGTGCCTTCCAAAGCGTCGACG
>DAIESR010000386.1 GCA_027346205.1 Beijerinckiaceae bacterium | reverse complement strand
TCTCCCAATGGGAGAGGGTGACCGAGCTGAAACACAATGCCGGAAATCTGGTTCTATCATCTGCAACATCAGCCGCTTGAAAGAGCCCTGCCGAGCCTGCTCGAAAAGGCGCTCGAACGGGGCTGGCGCGTCGTCGTTCAGGCGATGGCCGAAGAACGACTCGACGCGCTCGATGATGTGCTCTGGACCTATTCGGACGCGAGCTTTCTGGCGCATGGTCGCGCGCGCGACGGCGATGCCGAGATGCAGCCCATCTATCTCACCACAGGTTCTGAAAATCCGAATGGTGCGCGCCTGCGTCTCTTCGTCGAAGGCGCTGAAGTTTCCACACAGCTCGCGACAGACGATTGCGCCGGCTATGAACGCATGATCCTGCTTTTCGACGGTGCCGACGAGGATCAGCTCACGGGTGCCCGGGCGCAATGGAAGCTTTTGAAAGGGCAGGGGCACACGCTCACCTATTGGCAGCAGAGCGCGCGCGGCGGCTGGGAAAAGAAGGCGTGACTTCAAAGGCCGGAAATGCTGAAGAGCGGTCATCTTCGGCGCGGAAATCTTCCCTATAGAAAAGGCTCGCTGCGCATGACGACATCGCCGCCGTCTCTCGATCCCGCTTCGCCCGAATTCCAAGCGCGCCGCGCCGAGGCGCGTAAAATCATCGATGCGATCGATCCTGCGATGCAGGGCGTTATGGCTGCCGATTCGAAACGGCAGGAATGGTTCGAGACCGTCTATAGCAAGGCGGAGGATGATCCCGCCCGTGTACCTTGGGCTAATCTGAGCGCGCATCCTCTGACCTCGGCTTTTGTCGAAGGTCAGATCCGCGGCATCACCGGTCTGCGCGTGCTCGACATCGGCTGCGGCCTCGGCGACAATGCCGAATGTTTTGCGGCCGCGGGGGCGAAGGTCACGGCCTTCGATTTCGTTGCTCAGGCCGTCGAATGGGCGAAAAGACGGTTTCCGCAGAGCAAGGTCGATTATTGCACCGCCGATCTCTTCGCGCTGCCGGATGAATGGCGTGGTGGGTTCGATCTCGTGCATGAATGCTATACGCTTCAGGCGATTTCGCAGCCCTTGATCCCGCAGGCGCTCGGCATTCTCGCAAGCCTGCTCGCGCCGGGCGGTAAGCTGCTGCTCGTCGCGCGTGCGCGCAGCGAAGACGAGGAAGTCTCAGGGCCGCCCTGGCCGCTGCCGCCCTCCGTCTTCGACATCGCCAAGACGCAAGGTTTTGAGCCGCTCGTCATCGAGGACATTACTGCGACGGCGAATGTGGGGCGACGCCATTGGCGCGCGGTGTTGAGAAGGGGGGTGATTAGCGAGGAATGGACCTTCTCCCAACGGGAGAAGGTTTGCGCTCGTAGATTTGTGTTCACTTCCGATGCAGGGACGCCGCCCGCTCACCCCGCCTGCGCCTCCGTTTCGCTTGACAGCTCCAGCCATTCCGCTTCGGCGGCGGCGAGCGCGCGGGCGAGTTCATTGCGTTGCTTCGCCAATTGCGCGGCTTTGGTCGGCTGGATGATAAAGGCATCTGGATCTGCGAGCGCCGCATCGACTTTCCCGATGAGGGTCTGAAACCGCGTCATCTTTTCTTCCGCCGTGGCGAGGCGCTTTTTCAAAGTAGTGCCCGGCTTCGCCGCGCGGCTCGCCGCAGCGGCGGGCGGCTTCGCCGGCGGGGCCTCCCCATTCGACTTGGCAGCGGCCCGCGCACCGCTCGCCTTGTCGAGCACATATTTCGTGTAATCGTCCATGTCGCCGGCGAAAGCCTGCACAGTGCCGGCATCGACGAGCCAGAGACGATCGGCGCAAGCCGCGAGCAAATGCCGGTCATGCGAGACGAGGATCACGGCGCCTTGGTAGTCGTTGATCGCTTCGATCAGTGCGGCGCGGCTATCGATATCGAGATGGTTCGTTG
>DAIESR010000376.1 GCA_027346205.1 Beijerinckiaceae bacterium | reverse complement strand
AAGGTCGTCGTTCTCGCTGGCCGTGACAAGGGGCGGTCGGGCGAGGTGCTCCAGGTTATGCCCAAGCTAGATCGCGCTGTCGTAAGCGGGGTCAATGTTGTCAAGCGGCATCAGCGGCAGACGATGCAGCATGAAGGCGGCATCTTGTCGAAAGAGGCTACCATTCATCTGTCCAATCTGGCGCTCGCCGATCCGAAGGACGGCAAGCCGTCTCGGGTGGGATTCAAGATTCTCGATGACGGCCGCAAGGTCCGTGTCGCCAAGCGTTCGGGAGAAATGATCGATGGCTGACAACAAGGCCGGCAAAGGTGGCGCGAAGGCTGGCGGCAAGGGCACCGCGAAGGGCGGTGCCGCGAAGACGGCCGGTAAATCCGTTGCTGGCGCCAAAAGCAAGCCGACGGAGCATGATGGCTCTGTCCGGCTGTCGATGCCGACGGCTTCCGCGGAGGCGCTGGCTTCTCCGGTGGATTATGTACCGCGGCTGAAGCAGCATTATGTTGAAGTCGTCCGGCCGCAGCTGATCGAGCAGTTCGGTTATAAGAATCCGCTCGAAGTGCCGGTGATCGAGAAGATCGTTCTCAACATGGGTGTCGGTGAAGCCGTCAGCGACACAAAAAAAGTGACGCTCGCGGCCGCGGATCTGGCTTTGATCGCTGGCCAGAGGCCGGTGATCACGCACGCCCGTAAGGCGATCGCGACCTTCAAAGTGCGCGAGAATATGCCGATTGGTGCAAAGGTGACCTTGCGCAAAACTCGGATGTATGAATTTCTCGACCGGTTGGTGCCGATCGCGCTGCCGCGAGTTCGCGATTTTCGGGGTCTCAATCCGAAGAGTTTCGACGGTCGCGGCAATTACGCCATGGGGATCAAGGAACACCTCGTGTTTCCGGAGATAGATTACGACAAGGCCGAGAGCATTCTCGGAATGGACATCATCGTATGCACCAGTGCCAAGTCGGATGACGAGGCGCGCGCCCTTTTGCGGGCATTCAACTTCCCGTTCCGGCAGTGAGGCTTATTCGTCTCAAACGCGGCGACCAGAGGTAGGGCATTTATGGCGAAGAAGAGTTCGATCGAAAAAAATAATCATCGGATCAAGCTGGTGAAGCAATATGCGGCGCGCCGCAGTCGGCTGAAAGCGGCGGCGGAAGATGCGGATGCGACGCTTGAAGAGCGTTTTGCCGCGCGCCTGAAATTGGCGGAGCTGCCGCGTAATTCGGCGGCGTGTCGGATTCGCAACCGCTGCGAGATCTCCGGCCGCCCTCGTGCTTTTATTAGCAAGATGAAGATGTCGCGTATTGCGGTCCGTGAACTCGGCTCGCGGGGGTTGATCCCCGGTCTTGTGAAGTCGAGCTGGTGAGGGCGCGAGCATGGCTGTGAACGATCCGCTAGGTGATATGCTCACCCGTATCCGCAACGCGCAAATGCGTCGTAAGGGCAAAGTTCAGACGCCGGGGTCCAGGCTAAGAGCTCATGTGCTCGATGTGCTTGCGACCGAGGGCTATATCCGCGGCTATTCGACCACGGAATATGGCAATGGTCGTACCGAGTTCGAAATTGAACTCAAATATTATGACGGCAAGCCGGTCATCCACGAGATTCAGCGGGTGTCAAAGCCGGGTCGGCGCGTCTATGCCGGCGTCGGCGATATGCTGCAGGTTGCGAACGGCCTCGGTATTACCATCATATCGACCCCGAAAGGGGTGATGGCCGATCATTCGGCGCGCGAAGCCAATGTCGGCGGCGAAGTCCTGTGCAAGGTCTTCTGACGAAGGAACAAGGAATTTTCTCATGTCTCGCGTCGGAAAGAAGCCGGTCGTCATCCCAGCTGGGGTTACAGCCTCGGTCGAAGGGCAAACGATCGCTGTGAAGGGCGGCAAGGGCGAATTGTGCTTTCTCGCGCCTGATGAGGTTAGCGTCACTTTCGCCGATAATAAGATTAAGGTCGACCCGCGCTTGGCATCAAAGCGGGCCCGGGCGATGTGGGGTCTCACGCGAGCGATGGTGAGCAATATCGTCGCCGGCGTGTCGAAAGGCTTCGAGAAGAAGCTCGAAATTACCGGCGTTGGCTATAAGGCATCGGTGCAGGGCAAGAACCTGCAACTGTCGCTTGGTTATAGCCATGATGTGCAATTCCCCATCCCGGATGGGATAGCGATCATAACGCCGAAGCCGACCGAAATCATGATTTCTGGCATAGATCGGCAGAAAGTCGGTCAGGTCGCGGCTGAGATCCGCGCGCTGCGTCCGCCTGAGCCCTATAAGGGCAAGGGCGTGAGGTATGCGAACGAGTTCATCTTCCGTAAGGAAGGTAAGAAGAAATAATCTGTTGGCCCTCGGGCCGGGCGGATGTGCGCCCGCTGAGATTTTTAAGGAGCGCCGAAATGGCGAAGGACATCGAGTCGGCCGGGCGTCGCAAGGCGCGGGTCAGGCGTGTGATCAAGGCGCGGGCCTATGGCAAGCCGCGACTGTCGGTCCATCGGTCATCGAAGCAGATCTATTGCCAGATCATCGATGATGCTGAGGGGCGTACCGTTGCTTCGGCCTCTTCGCTCGAAAAGGGCAATCGTGAGAGCCTGAAGACGGGGGCTACGGTCGAGGCAGCGCGGATCGTCGGCAAGCAAATCGCTGAACGGGCGCTGGCCGCTGGTGTCGCGGAAGTTGTGTTCGATCGTGGCGCCTATATGTATCATGGGCGGGTCAAGGCGGTCGCCGAAGGCGCACGCGAAGCCGGTTTGAAGATTTAGAGCATGGTCCCGAAAAGTTGCAGACTTTTTGGATAAGATCATGCGGTAATACGAAATTGGCGAAGCATGGTCCCGAAAAGTTGCAGACTTTTTGGATAAGATCATGCGGTAATGCGAAACGGGCCGAGCAGATGCCTTATGACAAGATCCGGGAAGGTTGTTGACCTTGCGGATGAAGTCGGGGGCAACGGCATAAGGTCTAAGAATTCGAAGCGAGCGGCAAACCCCAGAGGCCGGCCGCGCAAGTGACGGAAGTGAAAATGGCACGGGAAGGTGAAGGTGGCGGTCGAGGTCGGGATCGCGATGATCGCGACAACGAATTTGTCGATCGTCTGGTTCATATCAATCGCGTCGCGAAAGTGGTGAAAGGCGGACGACGTTTCGGCTTTGCTGCACTGGTCGTGGTCGGCGATCAAAAGGGCAGGGTCGGGTTCGGCCATGGCAAGGCGCGCGAAGTGCCGGAGGCGATCCGTAAGGCGACGGAATCTGCCAAGCGTGCGCTGATCCGCGTGCCGTTGCGCGAAGGCCGAACTTTGCATCACGACGTGTTTGGGCGGCATGGGGCGGGGCGTGTTATTCTGCGCTCGGCGCCGGCAGGTACTGGCATCATCGCAGGCGGTCCGATGCGCGCCGTTTTCGAGACGCTCGGCATGCATGATGTGGTCGCGAAGTCGCAGGGCTCGTCCAATCCCTACAATATGATCCGCGCGACATTCGACGCTTTGGAAAAAGAAGATTCGCCGCGCTTGGTTGCTGCTCGGCGTGGCATCAAAGTCTCGACGCTGCAGGCTCGCCGTCAAGGCGGCGAAGCTGACGCTGCGGGCGATGCGTGAGGATCTCGACATGACGACGGAAAATCAAGCCATGGTCACAGTCGAGCAGACCGCGAGCCCGATCGGGCGTCCGGCTTCGCAGCGTGCCACTCTGGTCGGATTGGGGCTCAACAAGATCGGGCGACGGTCTTCCCTTATCGACACAGCAGCCGTGCGCGGTATGATCAAAAAGGTCGCGCATCTCGTTCGCGTCGTCGAGTCTGAGTGAGGGCAGGGCGATGAAACTCAACGATATCAGCGACAACCCTGGGTCCTCGAAATCGCGCATGCGGGTCGGTCGGGGCATTGGTTCGGGCAAAGGCAAGACCAGCGGCCGCGGCGTCAAGGGCCAGAAGGCGCGCTCCGGCGTGGCGATCAAGGGCTTTGAAGGTGGCCAGATGCCGTTGCATCGGCGGCTGCCCAAACGCGGCTTTACGCCGATTTGTCCGACTGATTACAACGAGGTCAATCTCGGGCGTATTCAGGCGGCGGTCGACGCCGGCAAACTGGCGACGGATGTGCCGGTGACTGTCGAGGTCTTGGTTGCCGCGGGAGTCTGCGCGAAACCGCGCGACGGCGTGAAAATTCTCGGCATGGGTGAGATGAGCGCTGTATTGACCTTTGAAGTGGCCGCGGCTTCGAAATCGGCGATTGCGGCCATCGAAAAGCTCGGCGGAAACGTCAAGCTTCTCGGTGCGGCTGAGGTTCCGGCAGCGGGTTGAGCCCGCTCAATGCGGGAGCGCGGCGTCAGATCTTGCTCTGGCGCCGGCCATCCGCTCGAAGCAGGCTGTCGAAAATGGACAGGTCGTTTTCGAGGCGTGCCGCTGCCAGACCGTGTGCCGAAGAGCGCGGCGAAAGATCCCCTTTCAGGGGATCGACTTTCGCGGAGAGTCGATCCAAAAGAGGCGGACTCGAAGGCGCGTAGCCTGTGGCAGCTTAGCCGTGGGCCTCGTTTTGAGCCGGTCTTGATCCCGAACGCAGAGAGTTCGGGGTGGGCTCGATACGCATGCCGATGAGTGAGGTCCCCTCGAGCCTTGGCGGTATACGTCACACCGCGCGGAGCATTTTATGGCATCGGCCGCTGAACAGCTTGCTGCTAACGTCAATTGGGGCGCTTTCGCGAAGGCCGAAGAACTCAAAAAGCGGATTTGGTTCACGCTCGGCGCCCTGATCATTTATCGGCTCGGCACCTATATTCCGCTGCCGGGCATAGATCCGGCCGCCTTCGAGGCCAATTTCACCGGCCATCAGCAGGGCGTGCTGCAACTCTTCAATATGTTCGCAGGAGGTGCCGTTCAGCGCATGGCGATTTTCGCGCTGAACATCATGCCTTATATTTCGGCCTCGATCATCATCCAGCTGCTCACCAGCGTCTTTCCTTCGCTCGAAGCTTTGAAGAAGGAAGGCGAGGCCGGGCGCAAGATCATCAACCAATATACGCGCTATTTGACCGTGGTTCTGGCGGGCTTCCAGGCTTTTGGTATTGCCGTCGGTCTCCAAGGTCAGACGGGCATAGTATCGAACCCGGGGCCGTTCTTCCTCATCACGACAGTGCTCACCTTGATGGGTGGCACCATGTTCCTGATGTGGCTCGGTGAGCAGATCACGTCGCGCGGTATCGGCAATGGCTCCTCGCTGATCATCTTCACGGGCATTGTCGCGGCCTTCCCTGCCGCGATCGCCAATACGCTGGAGCTCGGGCGCCAGGGGGCGCTGTCGACAGGGCTCATCATCATTGTCCTTTTGATGGCGATGATCGTGATCGCCTTTATCGTCTTCATGGAGCGGGCGCAGCGACGGCTTGTCATTACCTATCCGAAGCGGCAGCAGGGCAATCGCGTCTATGAAGGGCAGACGTCCTTCCTGCCGCTTAAACTCAATACGTCCGGCGTGATTCCGCCGATTTTTGCGTCCTCGCTTCTACTTCTGCCGACGACGATCGCGAATTTCTCGAATCAGCATGGCGCAACTGGTATTCTCGCGACGATCTCGACTTATCTCGGCCATGGACGGCCGCTCTATATGCTTGTCTATGTCGGCCTGATCGTCTTCTTCGCGTTCTTCTATACGGCGATCGTCTTCAACCCGACGGAGACGGCGGATAATCTCAAGAAACACGGCGGCTTCATTCCGGGCATCAGGCCAGGCGAGCGCACAGCGCAGCATATCGACAAGGTTCTGATGCGGATCACTGTGATCGGCGCGGCCTATTTGTCGGTGATCTGCCTTATCCCGGAAATGCTGATTTCCTATGCGGCCATGCCGTTTTATTTCGGGGGGACGTCGCTGCTGATCGTGGTCAGCGTCACCATGGACACTGTGGCGCAGGTCCATGGACACCTTCAGGCGCATCAATATGAAGGTTTGGTCAAAAAGGCCAAATTGCGGGGGAAGCGGAGATGAGGCTTATTCTGCTGGGGCCACCGGGGGCGGGCAAGGGCACGCAGGCCGCGCGGCTCATGCAGAAATATGGAATACAGCAATTGTCGACAGGCGACATGTTGCGCGCGGCGGTTACCGCGGAAACGCCGATTGGCCTCAAGGCCAAGGCGGTTATGGATGCGGGGGGACTCGTCTCCGACGACATTGTCGTTGGGATCGTCGCCGAACGGATCCAACAGCCCGATGCCGAGCGCGGCTTCATCCTCGACGGCTTTCCCCGGACCCTGAATCAGGCCCAGGCGCTCGATGCCATGCTTATCGAGAAGCATATGGAGCTTGATGCCGTCATCGAGCTCAAGGTCGATGAAGCGGCTTTGCTCGACCGTATCTCGCAAAGAGCGAAGGAAATGCAGGCCGCCGGCAAGCCGGTGCGCGCGGACGATAATCCAGAGGCATTCAAGACCCGCCTAGATGCCTATCGCACGCTCACCGCGCCGGTTTCGGACTATTATGCGGGGACCGGGCAGTTGAGGACGACAGACGGCATGGCAGCAATCGACACCGTTACCGATGCAATCGACAAGCTGCTGACCCATGACGCGAAGGCTTGATTTAGGCGTCGAGCTGCCGCTTGACCCTGCGAGCCGTCGGAAGGCTCCGCAATAGGAAGCATCGTTCCTATGTCAGGGACCGCTATCCACCCCCTAAGCGCAACCCCTTCTCGATAAGCTTGGTCTTTACGAGGCGGCAATTGGCTATTGACGCTTGTAGGAGAGATCACTACAAGCGCGGTTTCCAGCGTGAATCGACCAGCTCCGGACTTCCAGCAAGCTCGGAGCTTTGTATATTGGGCAATCCGCAAGGGCCGGCCTCCACCGGACGCGGGTTTATTCGCGCCGCCTAAAGGGTGGCGCCGACATGGAGACAGATCTGTGGCACGTATCGCCGGCGTTAACATTCCAACCAATAAGCGCGTCGTTATCGCGCTCCAATATATCCATGGGATCGGCTCCAAGAAAGCCGAGGAGATCTGCGAAAAGGTCAATATTCCGGCTGCGCGGCGTGTGGCGGAATTGACTGACGCGGAAGTGCTCCAGATTCGCGAGGCGATCGACCGTGATTATATCGTCGAAGGCGATCTCCGCCGCGAAGTTGCGATGAACATCAAGCGGCTGATGGATCTCGGCTGTTATCGTGGCTTACGGCATCGCCGGCAGCTTCCCGTGCGGGGCCAGCGCACCCATACTAATGCGCGCACCCGTAAGGGCAAGGCAAAGCCGATCGCCGGCAAGAAGAAGTAAGGCTATTTAGGTCGCGACGACGTCCGGCTTGGGGCGTCGCATCATCATGTCGATCAAGCGATCGACGGAAGCTTTGGTTGGAGGCTCAGATCTCCACGAAAGAAGCCTGAGCGCCTGGCATTACGGGCGCGTTGGAAGGACGAGTTATGGCAAAAGAAGCAGCCCGCGTGCGCCGGCGTGAGCGCAAGAACATCGTTTCGGGCGTGGCCCATGTGAGTTCGACGTTCAACAATACGATGATCACGATCAGCGATTCTCAGGGCAATACGATTTCCTGGTCGTCGGCGGGCACGATGGGGTTCAAAGGGTCGCGCAAGTCGACCCCTTATGCGGCGCAGATGGCGGCCGAAGACGCGGCGCGCAAGGCGGCGGAGCATGGCATGCGCACGCTCGAAGTCGAAGTCTCTGGGCCCGGATCGGGGCGTGAATCAGCTTTGCGGGCCTTGCAGGCCGCAGGTTTCACAGTCACGTCGATCCGTGATGTAACCCCTATTCCGCAT
This sequence comes from Beijerinckiaceae bacterium, assembly GCA_027346205.1. Taxonomy (GTDB): domain Bacteria; phylum Pseudomonadota; class Alphaproteobacteria; order Rhizobiales; family Beijerinckiaceae; genus Methylovirgula. The sequence goes on along the minus strand of DAIESR010000376.1, from coordinate 171 downwards.
AATGGCTGCCGACCGCGTAAGAGACGGCGGGTGTGAGTGTGGAGTTGTGTTTATATCTTTTGCCGAAAGCCGATCGGGCGGATGGGGTTGAAGCGTGAGTTGGTGGGTTGGAGTTTGAGAATTGATTGATAGGGAGTCGGTCATGCGCTGCCGTGCATTGTCGACGAATCC
>DAIESR010000359.1 GCA_027346205.1 Beijerinckiaceae bacterium | reverse complement strand
TATTGTCGCGCCGGCCGAGGCCTCTTCTAATCTCGCGCGCTACGATGGCGTGCGCTACGGCTTGCGCGTGCCGGGCAAGGACATTGCCGATCTCTATGAGAACACGCGCGCGGCGGGCTTCGGCAAGGAAGTTCGCCGCCGTATCATGATCGGCACCTATGTGCTCTCGGCCGGCTATTATGATGCTTACTACGTGCGGGCGCAGAAGATCCGGACTTTGATCAAGCGCGATTTCGAGACGGCCTTCGCCGATGGTGTCGATGCGATCCTGACACCGGCCACGCCATCCGCGGCCTTCGGCATCGGTGAGAAAGGCGCTGCCGATCCAGTCGAAATGTATCTGAACGACGTCTTCACCGTCACGGTGAACATGGCCGGCCTGCCGGGCATTGCTGTGCCTGCCGGCGTCTCGTCGGAAGGATTGCCGCTTGCTCTGCAATTGATCGGTCGTGCCTTTGAGGAAGAGACATTGTTCTCGCTCGCCTCGGTGATCGAAGAGGCGGCGCCGAAGATTGCATTGCCGCCGAAATGGTGGGTGTGAGCAAGGCTTCTCTGACATGTGAGATTGGCCTTGCAAGTGCTATATATCAAAGTCGAAATCGGTCGAACCGCTGAATGCCTTGAGGCACGATCATGAACACCCACGCAAAACCATCCAAGCTCGTCAAAGGCGCGACCGGCGATTGGGAAATCATCATCGGCTTGGAGGTCCATGCTCAAGTCGTTTCCAGGGCGAAGCTCTTCTCCGGCGCCTCGGCCGAGTATGGCGGCGAGCCCAACACGCATGTCTCGCTCGTCGACGCGGCCATGCCCGGCATGCTGCCTGTGATCAATGAGGAATGCGTCGCCCAGGCGGTGCGCACCGGCCTCGGGCTCAAGGCGCAGATCAATTTGCGCTCGGTCTTCGACCGCAAGAATTATTTCTATCCGGATCTGCCGCAGGGCTATCAGATCTCTCAGTATAAGAGCCCGATCGTCGGCGAAGGCATCGTCATCGTCGATGTCTCCCCAACAGAGCAGATCGAGGTTGGCATCGAGCGCCTGCATCTCGAGCAGGATGCCGGCAAGTCGTTGCACGACCAGTCGGCGACCGAGTCCTTCGTCGACCTCAACCGTTCCGGCGTCGCTCTGATGGAGATCGTCTCGAAGCCTGACATGCGCTCGGCCGATGAGGCCCGGGCCTATGTGACCAAGCTCCGGACCATCTTGCGCTATCTCGGCACCTGCGACGGCAATATGGAGGAAGGCTCGCTGCGCGCCGACGTCAATGTCTCGGTGCACAGGCCGGGCGAACCCTTCGGCACGCGCTGCGAGATCAAGAACGTCAATTCGATCCGCTTCATCGGCCAAGCCATCGAAGTCGAGGCGCGCCGCCAGATCGGCATCATCGAGGACGGCGGCAAGATCAGCCAGGAGACGCGGCTGTTCGATCCGGGCCGTGGCGAGACCCGCTCGATGCGCTCGAAAGAAGAGGCGCATGACTATCGCTACTTCCCCGATCCGGATCTGCTGCCGCTCGAATTCGATCAGGCCTATGTCGATGCGCTCGCCGCCTATCTGCCGGAACTGCCGGATGCCAAGAAGGCGCGCTTCATGACTGAATACGGCCTGCCGTCCTATGACGCGGGCATCCTCGTCGCCGACAAGGAGACCGCCGACTATTATGAGGCGACCGTAGGATATGGCAGCAAGCGCCGCGATCCGAAGGCGGTTGCCAATTGGATCATGGGCGATGTTGCTGCCTATGCGAATTCCGTCGGCCTCTCCGTGCCGCAGACACATCTAAAGCCGGCGCAGATCGCCGGCCTCGTCGATCTCATCGCCGATGAGACGATCTCCGGCAAGATCGCCAAGGATTTGCTCGTCATCCTCATCGGCGAGGAGAAGGACGGCGATCCGCATGCCATCGTCGAAACCCGCGGCATGAAGCAGGTGACGGATGTTGGCGCGATCGAAGCCGCGGTCGATGCCATCGTCGCGGCCAATCCCGACAAGGTCGCGCAGGCCAAAGCCAAGCCTTCGATGCTTGGCTGGTTCGTTGGGCAGGTGATGAAACAGACCGGCGGAAAGGCCAATCCGCAAGCCGTCAACGAACTCTTGAAGACAAAACTCGGCATCTGAGAGACCAAACGAATCACTCGCTTCGGCGAGTGATTCGTATTTCGCGCGTGTTTCGATGCCTTTGCCGCGGTCATTTCGCGGTATTTTTCTTTCACCCCACAAATTTTTTTTCATGACCTTCAGCGCTTCGGAAGGCGGCGGAGGCGCGTGCTTTCGATCGCGCTTTCGCCGCGTGAGGGAAGAGATGAAGCTCGCCGCTTGTCCTCTCACGGTCTTCGCATGATCGGCCGAGGAAATGCTGATGCGATGTCGAAGAATACTTCGCGAGGCATGCGCAAAAGTACGATGAAAAATCTATAGTCGTAAGAAAAACAATGACTTTGTTGGTGCCTCAAGAATCGTGTCCGGGCTTGTGCAGGCGGTCTACGAAACGCCGTTGTGCATTGGGCTGATGTCTTTCACACCCTATCGATGAAGGCCTTTGCGCTTTCGCGATACGATCGCGAGCGTCGTGACAGCCGGGCTCGATATGCTTGGTTCGAGGCTTCGACATAAGTATCGCGCATCATGTTTGCACTGAGATTCGCAGCTTTGCGTGCGCATGCCTCTTGCACGACTGATTAACCACGGTACGCTACTCAAGCCTCTTGTTGGCGCGTCAATCTTCGCCAACGAAATAGCAGAGGGAACTTGAACATGGTGAAGGCTACCACCAAACGCATGCCCGCGAAGAAGACTGCGGCGAAGAAGACCGCGGTTAAAAAGGGCGCTGTGAAAAAGGCTGTACGCAAGACGGCCGCCAAAAAAGGCGCGGTGAAGAAGTCTGCGGTGAAGAAGAGCGTCGCTAAGAAAAGCGCCGCTAAGAAGAGTGTTGCAAAGAAGAGCACGGTCAAGACTGCCGCGAAGAAGGCCGTCAAGACGACCGCGCGTAAATCGCCAGCCAAAAAGGCGAGCGCCAAGAAGGCGAGCGCCAAAAAAGCGGGCACCAAGAAGGTCAGCGCCAAGAAAGCGCCCCGCAAAACTGCGGCCCGCAAACCGAAGGCGCCTGCTCCTGTAGCGCCGGAGACGGTCTAACTACTTGGAGGAGAACGGAGACGGCCGGTGTGGCCTTTCATGTGGGGTTCTGCATGAAAGGAGTCTTCACATACCTCTGCCTGTCCGGCTGTCCCGTCTCCGTCTTGTTTCCGCGAAAGCCCCCCTTCGCGAGAGCGGCTTTGCGCTGAATGCGGTTGCTTGCGCTATCCCACCAGACTTGGCTGAGGATATCGCGGCTTGATGCCGCTTGTGCCATTTGTTGTGCTACTTGGCCTATCGCACCAGACAGACGCGTGCGAAGGAGAGCCATGTTTTGTCGGTAGTGGCGCCTGCTGCTTTCATCTTGTCCCATTCGGCTCCGCATTGATGCATCCGCGCCCGTGAAGCTGCTGGCAGCATTTCCAGTCGACTGGGTGCGAAGTCCGCAACCATGGGATCGACACCTGGTGGCGGTCCATTGGTCGGAGCGGGGAGGGGCGGTGGCGCCGACAGGCTCAACGGACGCGGCGGCGGCATTGGCGGGGTGGGTGCTGAGCCTGAAAGTTTGGCTTTGCCAATAGTGTCCTGAGCCCGGGCATCAAGGACGAAGGGCGGGCACATCATCCCGGCGAGAGCAAATATCAATGCCGCGCCTCGCAGTATCATGCCGGCGCCGCGGTGGCGCCGGCTATGATCGCCCGATGGTCTCGCCCGCCGCTGCATGCTCATTCTAAACTTTCTCCCCGACGCATGTGAGGATCAATCCCAGGCATCGATCTTTGGTAGTTCTTTGGGCACCAGATCCGATCCAGATTCCATGTGACGGGGCAAATCGGCTCTACATCAAACAAGGAGGACATGCTTTAGAGCACGATGATTTTGGATTGAATCAATCCAAAATCATAAACGTGATCGATTCCAAAAGTATAGAGCGGGATGCGGGCAGAAAACTGGTTCCCACTTTTCCTCATCCCGCTCTAGAGCAGCCAAGCACGAGGTGAGTTTACGCGAGCTTCACATTGCATGCGATTCCGTGAAGTTTGATCCCGTGCGTTCGATCCATTGCTGCTCGTATTATTGGAATAGCGGGCAAGAGCATGTTCTGTCGGCCGCAGGATACCTTCGCGCGAGCCGCGTGGCTGCGATTCGCAATATATTTTGTTCGGGCAATGGCGTTGTTTTGGCAATGTCGGAGACGGAGGGATGCGAACCCTCGATAGGGCTTTACAACCCTATAACGGTTTAGCAAACCGCCGCCTTCAGCCTCTCGGCCACGTCTCCATGCCCACCCATCGTGCTCTCTACCATAAC
>DAIESR010000344.1 GCA_027346205.1 Beijerinckiaceae bacterium | reverse complement strand
CCATTTGGAGGGCTCGCGCGGATGCACATCGAGAAGATGCGCCAGAGCGAGCCGCGCCCGCAATTCCGCCCGCAGAGCCGTGTAGAGATGCAGAAGCGCAGCCGGAGGCTCCTGCCCGAGACGCCCTGCGACTTTTGCAATGAGGAGCGAACCGAAATCGCCCGCACGAATGATCGGACCAACGCCGCTGCGTTCTCGCGAAAATGTAAGCGCAGCCTCCGGCAAGGCCGGCGCCTGCTGGCGCAGGAGGACCGAACATTCCAAGGCAAGATAAGCAAGCTCGTCGAAAGGATCAATCGTCCGCAGCTCGGCGCTGAATTCGAGGCAGTCGAAGATGACGATCGGATGGTTGAAACAGACATGTTCGGGACGTAGATCGCCATGGCCCTCGACGAGCGCGCCCTCTGCGGCACGCGCCCGCAGAAGCGGCGCTACTCTCTCGATCGCCATGTCGACATGCGCCCCGATGCGCAGCGCATGATCTCGATCGAAATTTGGAAAGGGGCGCCGAAGGATATCGAGATTGAGGCGATGCTGGACGACGATGTGATCGAGATAGGCCTCGGGCGAAATTTTTGGCCGCGCAGCTCGGCGATAGAAATTCGCGAGAAGATCGGCAAGTTCATCGACCTGAGCTTCGGCGAGACCGTCCCGCGCAAGCAACTGGTCGAGCATCAAATCCGCCGGCAAACGCCGCATGACGACGAGCCAGTCAACGATTTCACCGCTGCCGCCCAAGGCGAGTCGGCCGTCTTGCGACGAGGTGAGCGCAATGGCGCCGAGATAAAGCTCCGGCGCGAGCCGCCGGTTGAGCCGCACTTCTTCGAGGCAATTGAATTCTCGCGCGGCGAGCGTCGTCAAATCGAGCGGCGGCCGGCTGATGGGCTTCTTTAATTTATAGACGCGATCCTCGGTCAGAAAGACGAAGGACATATGCGTCTCTTTGACCTCGATATTTCCGGCAGTTGCGCCATAAGCAGCGGGCGACGCGAGAAAGCACAGCTTGTCAGAGAGCGTCGGCGCGACACTGTCAAAACTCATGTCCATATCCGCCGACTTTCCGACCATCAGGAGCTATCAGGGCATCACCGGCAGGCGAGAGCATCGCAAAGACATTGCTCCCGAGCAGATCGACGCCAGGACAAATAGAGCGAGGAAACGCGCCGGCCCACATGTGAGCCTGCCATGCAGGAAAGCAATCCGCCTCATGCGGGTTTCCCGCACAGGTACGAAAGGCCCAGCCTCTGCCATATCACGCGTCATGTCACGCGCGCGGCGATTTGATCTATGAAACCCCGCAGAGATCGGCGGCGACGGCACGGAGGATCACGCCGCCTTGCTCATCGTCGTGCGCACATCTTCCATGATTTTACTTGTCTCGGCGCCATATTCATCGACCGTCGCGCGCACGAAGCTCGATTGCACCTCGATCACTTCGGGCAGGCTATGGCAGCTCCTCAAACTCGCAAGAAAATCGCCCTGCGCCTGCAGCCTTTGTCCGGCGAATCGGATAGACTCTGAAAAGACTGCCAAGGGCAGGTCGAAAAAGGCCTTCCGCCATGCTGTTTGGAAAGGCACCGCCACTTTGAGGACATCCTCTGGAATATGCGCGGCTTCCCGCCCGATCGTCGGCTCGTCCATCTCGATATTCTCCACTAATGCCACCGTTCCGCCTCGCTTTTGCGATGCGTAGAGTTTTTCTAAGCAGAACACGCAACCAGACGGCTTGATCTACATCATTTGGATTAGGATCGCGCAGGACCATGATCGCAGTCGTTCTCGACCAATCCCCAATGATCCTCACTTACAGCTTCTGCATGTTGCACGTGCCCGACGCACGCGCTTGAACAGTGTTTCGGTAGTTGACGCCTGTCCAGAAAACGGCCCTAGAGCCGATCCATGTGACAGGTCAAATCGGCTCTACATCAAACACTTGGAGCATGTCCTCATCAATGAGACATCGGATATATCCGATGTCTCAAATAATGGAAAAGTTGAGCCAACTTTTCCGGGACATGCTCTAGCGGCGATGAGGGCTCAGGAGATAGGTTCTCGGAGGTGACACGATGACGAGGCTGCTTGAAGCTTTTGGCATGCCGAGGAGCCGTCTCGGCCGCGAGCTTGCCCTTGTGCTCGTGATCAAACTGACGATCATCGGTCTGGCGGCCGTCTTCATCTTTGGTCCCGATCAACGCCCACGAATCGACGCGGCCAAGGTCGAGGCGCATCTCCTCGGTACGCCACCCTCCTCGTCACTGCTTACGACCGCTGTTTCCGAGATCGTCATCTCCAAGACAGCTATTTCTAAGACAGCTATTTCCAAATCGGCTGCCGCGAGGAGTAAGATTCCATGAGCCCAGCACTCGATGTCGTTACGCTCTCCAGGCTGCAGTTCGGCCTCACGGCCATGTATCATTTTCTCTTCGTGCCGCTGACATTAGGTCTCGTGATCCTGCTCATCGTGATGGAGAGCGTCTATGTGATGACGGGGCGTGAGATCTGGCGGCAGATGACGCAATTCTGGGGCACGCTCTTCGGCATCAATTTCGCGCTCGGAGTCGCCACAGGCATCACGATGGAATTCCAGTTCGGCATGAACTGGGCCTATTACAGCCATTATGTCG
>DAIESR010000328.1 GCA_027346205.1 Beijerinckiaceae bacterium | reverse complement strand
GTTCCTGCAAATGCGGCATGGGACGATCGTTCTCCTCGGCGTAGACGGAGAGCCCGAGGTGGTCGTCGGCGCCGATTGGAGCGAGCAGGCGGCGGCGCGACCGCCGCAACGGTTTCCGCAGCGGGCGATCGATCAGATCGTCGCGACGGCCGTTCCGCTGGTTGTCCACAACATCGCCGATCACGAGCTGTTCGATCCCGAGGATATCGCGGCTATGGCCGGCGATGGGGCTCAGGTCTCTTTCACCGGCGTGCCGATCAGGGCTGGCGATAAGGTTGTTGGTACTTTGACGGTCGATCGATTATGGGATGGCGAAAGCGAGTTCCGCTTCGATTCCGATGTTCGTTTCCTCGTGATTATCGCCAATCTGATTGGCCAGACCGTCAAGCTCCATCGGGTGGTGGCGCGCGACCGTGATCGGCTGATCGAGGAAAGCCACCGTTTGCAAAAGCAGATCAATAAGTTGCAGCCGGCGCCGATGTCGAAGGCGCGGATGTCCGGGATCATCGGCGAAAGCCCGCAGATTCGCGCGGTCATGGACAAGATAGCAATCGTCGCGCGTTCGAACGCCACTTTGCTGCTGCGTGGCGAGTCGGGGACCGGCAAGGAGCTTTTTGCCCGCGCTCTGCACGAATTATCGCCACGTGTCTCGCGGGCTTTCGTCAAAGTCAATTGCGCAGCGCTTGCCGAAAGCGTGCTCGAATCAGAATTATTCGGACACGAAAAGGGCGCCTTCACCGGTGCAATCGCAACCCGCAAGGGTAGGTTTGAGCTTGCCGACGGCGGCACGCTCTTCCTCGACGAAATCGGCGAAATCTCGCTCTCCTTCCAGGCGAAGCTTCTCCGTGTGCTACAGGCCGGCGAGTTCGAACGCGTCGGTGGCACCAAGACCTTGAAGGCCGATGTCCGCCTGATTGCCGCGACCAACAAGAATCTCGAAGAGGCGGTCCGCAAGGGAGAGTTCCGCGCCGATCTCTATTACCGCATCAGCGTCGTCCCGATGTTGTTGCCGCCGCTGCGCGAACGTACGAGCGACATTCCGCTGCTCGCCGCGCATTTCTTGGAGCAGTTCAACCAGCAGAACGGGCGCGAGCTCTCCTTCAGCAAAGAGGCCGTGCAAGTTCTGAAATCCTGCTATTTTCCCGGCAATGTCCGCGAGCTCGAAAACTGCGTGCAGCGCACGGCGACCTTCGCCGTCGGGGACTCGATCGTCGCATCGGATTTCGCCTGCGGTCAGGATCAATGTCTTTCGGCGACCCTGTGGAAGGGTAAGTCGCATGAGCACGCGTCGACGGGCGTCGGCGGACTCGGTCCCTTGCCGCCGGCATCCGGGATCAGCCATGCCGAGCTGCCTGCCACCGCGCGTCATCATGAGAATGGCGACGCGCATATGGGCGTGCCTGGCGGTGCTGATGACGGCAATGAACGTGCCCGTCTTCTCGATGCGATGGAAAAATCGGGTTGGGTTCAGGCGAAGGCTGCCCGCATGATGAGTTTGACGCCGCGCCAAATCGGCTATGCTCTGCGCAAGCATGGCATAGAGATCAAGAAGTTCTGAGCCGCCCCGCGGGTTGACTCGCGGCGTGCTTTAGAGCCGATCCATGTGACGGGTCAAATCGGCTCGATTTCAAATAGATGGGCATGTGCCGGAAAAGTTGAGCCAACTTTTCCGGGACATGCCCTAGCAAGTGCTCGCGTCAGCTGAGCCTGCGTGTCGCAGGTCCGACATCATGAAACAGGCGGTCTCCGACATAGCTTTCGTCAGCCCTCGCCGATTTTCTGTACTGCCGCGACAAAAGCTGTCTGCTGGCGTCGAAAACGTCGATATAAGAGACGCTTGCGGACATCTGCCGGATCTGTCGCAGGGCTTGTTTCGCTGCCGATTTGAATGTGGCTTGGAACTTGCTCTACAACGGCCACGTCGAGCGTCGCGGCAGGATTTCGGGCCGAATTTCCGGTGCGGAATTGAACTGTTGACGTGAATGACTGAAACCGTCGGTGGCTATCCGCGACGGCGATGTGGCTTCAGCTTGCGACGTGGCGCGACATTCGGCCGTTAGCTTCGGCCTTTAAAGTTCGAGGAGATCCTGATATGGCCTACAAGATCATCGCTTCCCAATGCACGGTGTGTGGCGCTTGCGAATTCGAGTGCCCCAATGCGGCGATCTCGTTCAAGAACGAAACCTATGTGATCGACCCCAAAAAGTGCACGCAGTGCGAGGAATCGTTCGATCATCCGCAATGCGACACGGTTTGCCCGGTGCCGGCGACCTGCGTTCCTGCGTAAGCCTCGTTCCCGAGACATGGTGCAGCGAGAGGCCGGCGACATGAGCGCTGGCCTTTTGGCTGTTCTGCCTAGAGCATGAGGCCCGCAAGTGGGAATCCGCCGCGGAAAAAATCTGATGCGAAAACAAAGGCTAGAACGGCGGCGCCGATTCGATTTGAATGTTCGCCGCTCTCTTTCAAATAGATGGAGCATGTCCTTCATCAATGAGGCATCGGATATATCCGATGCCTAAAATAATGGAAAAGTTGAGCCAACTTTTCCGGGACAGGCTCTAACGTCCATGTAGGTCCGTTGCGGCGTATCGGTGGCTTCCCCCGTCCCTGCGGCGCCAATCGATAAGTCGCGTTGGACCCGGAGCGCAGTCCGGCGTCGGGGCCGTACCGGGGTTTGCTGGCGGTCTGTGCACATGTCGCTTTTCAAACATGCTTGCCGAGTGCCATTTTTTAGCCCTGTCAGCATCGCGACAGGATCGCACACTAAAATATCCATTAACTTCAAGCTTTTACTCGCGAAAACATCTTGGCACGCGAGTTGCTGCCAACTGTCCAAGCGATCTTGCCTGGCGAGATCGGACTGAGCCTATCAGAGGAAAGGGTCGCGCTAATTGCGCCCTTTAAAACCGATAGGTTCGAGCGAGAAGCGAGGATCACACATGGATTTGACAGATCACGAGGTCGCGGCCGCGGCAGCTAAGGCGGGCGCCACCGCCGACGAGATCATGCAGAAGATGGCCGAGCACAAGGGTTGCGAGACCGACAGCGACGGCGGCAAAAAGGCGAGCTGTGGTACGGCGGCCGGCGAAAACGACCTTCCTCCCGAGATCTGGGAAAAGGTCAAGAACCATCCGTGCTATTCAGAAGAAGCGCATCACCATTATGCGCGTATGCACGTTTCGGTTGCTCCGGCCTGCAACATTCAGTGCAACTATTGCAACCGCAAGTATGATTGCGCCAATGAATCGCGTCCGGGCGTCGTCTCCGAGCGCCTGACCCCCGAGCAGGCCGCCAAGAAGGTTCTCGCCGTCGCTTCAACGATCCCGCAGATGACGGTTCTCGGCATCGCCGGCCCTGGCGATCCGCTTGCCAATCCGGAGAAGACTTTCAAGACCTTCGAGCTGATCGCCCGTACCGCGCCGGACATCAAGCTCTGCCTCTCGACCAATGGTCTGACGCTCCCCGACCATGTCGACACGATCGCCAAATATAATGTCGATCACGTCACGATCACCGTGAACATGGTTGACCCGGACGTCGGCGCTAAGATCTATCCGTGGGTCTTCTACAAGCATAAGCGCTACACCGGCCGCGATGGCGCGAAGATCCTCACCGAGCGCCAGATGCAGGGCCTCGAGATGCTCACCGAGCGTGGCATCCTGTCGAAGATCAACTCGGTCATGATCCCTGGCGTCAACGACGACCATCTGGTCGAGGTGAACAAGGCCGTGAAGGGCCGTGGCGCCTTCCTGCACAACATCATGCCGCTCATCTCCGCCGCTGAGCACGGCACCGTGTTCGGCCTGACCGGCCAGCGCGGCCCGACCGCCCAGGAGCTCAAGAAGCTTCAGGACCGGTGCGAAGGCGAGATGAACATGATGCGCCATTGCCGTCAGTGCCGTGCTGACGCCGTTGGCCTTCTCGGTGAAGATCGGTCCGCCGAATTCACGACCGAGAAGATCATGCAGATGGATGTCAACTACGACCTCGAAACCCGTAAGGCTTATCAGGCGCGGGTCGAAGAGGAGCGCAATGCGGTTGCTGGCGCTAAGGCGAGCGAGCTGCAAATCCTCGCTGGCGTAGAGAGCGACATCAAGATCCTGGTTGCTGTCGCGACCAAGGGTTCGGGCCGTATCAACGAGCATTTCGGTCATGCGACCGAATTCCAGATCTATGAGCTGAGCACTGGCAAGGGCGCCCACTTCATCGGTCATCGTCGCGTCGACCTGTACTGCCAGGGCGGCTATGGCGAGGAAGACGCGCTCGAGACCGTCATCCGCGCCATCAAGGACTGCCATGCGGTCTTCGTTGCGAAGATCGGTGGTTGCCCGAAGAAGGATCTCTCCGCGGCTGGCATCGAGGCGATCGACGAATTCGCGCATGAATTCATTGAGAAGTCGGCGATCACCTACTTCAAGCGCTATCTTGAAGGCGTGAAGGATGGCTCGATCACCCATGTCGACAAGGGCGATGCCGAGATCCGTCCCGGCGAAGTCGCCAAGGAAGTTATCGCGGCGGAATAATTTCCTTTGCGATATCAGATTATGGACCGAGGCGCCGCTGGCGCCTCGGTCACTCTAGAAAAGGACCGGGCCATGTCTTTGAAAATCGCCGTTTCCTGCGTGAATTGTTCCGCATGCGAAGCGGAATGCCCGAACGAAGCGATCAGTGCCGGTGAGGGCATTTATGTCATCGATCCGGCCAAATGCACCGAATGCATCGGCTTTCACGACGACCCGCAATGTGCTTTGATTTGCCCGGTCGAAGAGACCTGTATCGTCGATGAGTCCTATCCTCGCTACCAACCCCCTGCGGCGTGATCATGAACAGTCTCAATCTTACAATTACTCCCGCGGCCGAGAAATTCGTTAAGCGCATGCTGCGCTTCGATGGTGGTCCGACCAGCGGGCTGCGTCTCGCGGTTGCGCCTGGCGGCTGCTCCGGTCTTTCGGCCGAATTCGCCGTTGCGAATGCGCCCGCCGATGGCGAGACGGTCCACGAAATCAACGGTATGAAATTTTTCCTGCCGGCCCAGAGCCGCTTGCTGTTGCAGGATGTGACGATGGACTTCCAGGAGACGGCGACATCTTCGGGTTTCAAGTTCCAAGATCCGAAGAATGTATCAACTTGCGGTAGCCACAGCCATTCTCACGATGCGCCGAGCCTTCCTCACGAGCATTGAGAGAGGTGGGGATGACGACGGAGACCGCGCTTATCGAGCGGGTGCCTCTTCAGGATGACGTGGAGGCCCTGCTAGGTGGTGGTCTGCCGCCGGAGGCGCAAGAGCATCTGGACGCAGCCGCGCTTTCTTATGCTCACAGCGAGGTTGCGCTCGATCATCTTCGCTCAGCGGAGAAGATCGCGCCCAACCACCCGGCGGTTCTGATTGGCCTTTATCGTTTCTATTTTTATAAAGGCCGCCTGGAGGAATGTCTGGAAGTCGCGCATGTCTGCCTCGCGGAGGCGGCATATCACAATAATCTCCCCGCCGATTGGCATGATGTGAGGCGAGATGATGCTGCCTTTGGCAGCTATGACGACATGATGGCGCGGTTCTACATGTTCGTGCTCAAAGGGTATGCCTATCTGCAGATGCGTCTTGGCAATCTTGAGGAGGGGCTCGCTGCGGCGATGAAACTTCTCGATCTCGATCCGACCGACAAGATCGGTGCGACCCTTCTTCTAGAGGTCCATCAACGGATGTTGGAGGATGAAGATGCAGACTGACAATGACGCCGACGAGGCGCTCGATTGGCAAGGCCGCGGAATTTCCTGCGATACCTGCCGCTATCAAGCGTTGCAGGCAGCCGGCAAATGCGAATTCAAGAAGGCTTGCGTCTACGACCGCTATGTCCGGCGCATTGTTCGCTTTTTTGAACGCAATCCCGGCCTCGCCAATGATCATTTGCGTGATGGTTATTTTGAGACCCGGGCGATTGCGAGCAAGCATGCCGATGTGTTCCGCTTGCCGCCCATGCTTGACGATCCGGACGAAACGGTGCGCTGGGTGGCGGCGTCGCGGCTACCGCATAGCTATCTGGTGAAGCTGCTCCATGATCCGCACCGTGAAGTACGGATCAGAATCGTTTCCAGGCTTGAGGATTCGGAATTGGTCGGGATGATCAATGACCCGGATTATTATGTGCGCACGATGATTGCGCGGCGCTTGTCGCCGGCAATTCTGCCGATGATGATTCATGACAAAGAGATCCAGGTTCGTCGGACGGTCGCGGCCCGCATCGATCCGGCTTGGTTGATGCGCATGGCGGCTGATCGAGACGCCGATGTTCGTCTCGTTGTTGCTGAGCGATTGCCTTCCGAACAGCTCGGCGCATTGCTCCAGGATCATGATTGGCGGGTGCGTTACGAGGTGGCTGGCCGTATCGATGAGGGTCAGTTGTCAGGACTCATCGACGATCCCGATCCGATGGTGCGCGAAAGGGTCGTTCAGCGTTTGAGTGGACACACTTTCGATAGTGCAGCGGCGCCGGAGTCCCATTTGCGTTGAAGAGCGGCGCGGTGCCGGCATTCTCTCGGGCCGCGCAAACGCGGCTCGTGGATGCAGACTCTGATCCTGAACGTCGTGCTCTGGTTTGGCGGGCTGAACGGTCGGCGGAGCGTCTGTCGCATGACGATGGTCGAGAGCGTCGTGACTTAAGACTTATCATCAAAAGTCTTAAATGTAATTAAATTCAAAAGTTTAAACCGGCTAGCGAATGCGGTTGCCGCTTTTTCGAAGGACTGCGGC
>DAIESR010000209.1 GCA_027346205.1 Beijerinckiaceae bacterium | reverse complement strand
AGGCCGAGGCCGGTGCCGCCTTTCTCTTTGGTGATCGTATTGTCGCCCTGTTGGAAGGCGTCGAAGATCCGTGCCTGATCCTCGGGCGCTATGCCCGCGCCCGTGTCCGTTATCGCGAGCCGAAAACTCGAGCCCTGGGCTTCGGCAGAGATCGTCACGCCGCCTTTGTCGGTGAATTTGATCGCATTGCTGACAATGTTCAACAGAACCTGCGCCAAACGGCGTTCGTCGCCATGCCCGCGCGGCAGGTCTTGCGCGATTTCGCTCGCGACATAGAGATTCTTTGTGCGCGCGAGCGAATCCGTTGCCGCGACGACGGTCTCGATCACATTGCGCATCGAATAATCGGCGAGGGAGAGGGTAAGTTCGCCGGCCTCGATCTTGGAGAGATCGAGCACGTCATTGATGAGCCCGAGCAAATGCGTGCCATTGGCTTGGATGCGGGTCAGCACTTGCTTTGCCCGCTCCGGCAGCTCGCCATAGAGACCGTCCTGCAAAAGTTCGGCAAAGCCTAGAACCGCGTTGAGCGGCGTGCGCAATTCATGGCTCATATTGGCGAAGAAAAGCGACTTGTGCTCATTGGCGATCGCAAGCTGCTTGCCTTTGTCCTCGACCTGATGGAACAGGCGGGCGTTGCGCATCGCGAGCACGGATTGGTTAGCGAAAGTCTGCATGAGGCCGACCGTCGCGGCAGGGAAATAGCCTTCCCGCCGGCGTTCGATGACGAGCACGCCGAGCAGGTCTTCCGGCCCGACGAGGGGAACGATCAGCGCCGATCGAAAGCCGGCGTTGAGCGTCGCGCCGCGCAAGGGAAAGTCTTGCGCGTTGGCAATCTGCGGAATTTGAACGGGCACTTTGCGGGCTGCGACCTCGTTCAGAAGGCCGTCGGTGCGTTTGATCCGCACCTCTTTTACGGCGGCGAGAAAAGCCGGATCGAGGCCATGCGCTTCGGCGAGATTGAAGGCGTGCCGCGTGGCATCATAGCTGTAGATCGCGCCACCATCGGCGGCAGCCAGTTCGACGGAGCGCATGACGATCGTGGCAAGAACCGCGCTGAGATCGAGCGAGGCGGCAAGCGCCAGGCCGACCTCCTCCAGCGCTTGCAGCTCGCGCACGGATTGGGCGAGATCGCGCGTCCGCTCCTCGACTTTCAGTTCGAGCTTCGCGTAAGAATCCTGGAGGCGCGCCGCCATGTCGTTGAATTCATCGCCCAGAGCCTCGATTTCATCGCCGGTGTGGATCTCGATCTTCTGGTTGAACTGACCGGCCGCGAGTCGCGCAGCACCAGCCCGCACCGCCTGGATCGGGACTGTCATCCAGCGCGCGAGTAGGATGCCGGCGCCAATGCAGAGGACAAGCGCGAGCACGAGTATGACCGCCAAGCGGCCGAGCAGGTCATAGACAGGGTCCAAGGCTTGGGCGAGCGGCTGCTCGACGAGGAGCCACCATTTCATCTTCGGGATCGGCGCCGAAGCGGCGAGCACGGATTCGCCGTCGAGGTTGCGGCCGACGGAAATCGTGCCGTCGGCTGTGTGCCCGAGCGCGGCAATCTGCGGCAAATGCGATAATTCTCTGCCGCGCAGCGGCCGCAAAGGATTGGTGCCGGCGATCAACATGCCCGACGCGGTCGTGATATAGGCGTAGACGCCGGGGCCGGCCTGTATCCCGTTGACGATGTCGGATAAATATTTAAGTTCGACATCGGCGATGGTGACGCCGGGATCGCTGCCACTGTCGGCTACAGCGATCTGCATATGCGGCCCGTCGGCTGCGAAAGTGACCGGGCCGAGCCAGGCGCTCAGGGCATTCGCGGCTTGAAAGACCGGCGCATGCGAATAATCTTCACTGCTGCCAGTAACGGTGCCGCTGCGGTTCACACGCAGCACTTTCCGGCCTCTTGAATCAAGTTCGATCAGCTGTGCAATGGCAGGCGTATGCCGCAGCACGCGCTCGTAATCGGCGCGGCGCTGGGCCTGTGTCACGGTGCTGGCGCGGGTGACCCAACTGATTTGTCGTTGAAGCTCGGCGAGGAATTGCTCGACCCTTTGCGCGCCGTCATCGGCCTTTTCGACCTGCGCCTGCAAAAGCTCGGCCTTGCGATCGCGATAGGCGAACCAGATCTCGGCGCCGCCGCTGGTGGCCAGAACGGCGATCACCAAGCCGACGAAAGTCGTTACATATTTGCCGAACAGGCTTCGCCGGCCGAGCCATTGCCAAGGGGTCGCCAAAGGTCACTCACATTGCGAGCGAAGGGGAAACAGGCTCGGGCTCGCCAATAGGCGCGCCAGAGCCGAGGGGCATGCCGCATCTCGGCGGCTATCTGGCTTGCGGCTTGGCGTCGCCACGGTCCGGCGAGCCACCGGCGCCAAAACTCTCGAAGAGACCGTTGAGGCCTTTCATGATCGCGTCGCTCTGTGAATTGTCCGGCGAGCTGAAGAAATCGTGGCCGAGGTTCTGTAGATTGTCCAAGGTTTTTTCCGGGTTCTGCATCATGCCGCTGAGATCGGCACTGATCTGTGGATCGCTCCAAGGACCACGGACGAGGATCGCGTCGCCGAGATCGAGCGGGGATTTCGGTGTGGCGCTTGTCGCGGCATTTGGCGTGGAGCCCGGCTGGTCGGCTTCGTCGCCATTTCTGGCAGTATTGGCACTTGCGGGAACGACCTTCGGATTGAAGCGAAGATCGAAACGGCGTTGGGCAAGATCGATGCTGCCTTTACCGGTGACGTCGAGGACCGGGCTGACGATATGCAGATCGTCGGTGGAAGCCGCTCCATTGCTGAGTTGGAAATTCGCCGTCAGCGCGCTGATGCTGATCTTGTCATTGAGATCGCGCCAGGCCTTTGGCAGATAGGGGGTGACGGCGTGGAAGAGATCCGGCAGATCGACGCCCGTAACGATCCCGTTCTTGAATTGGAGATTGGCGACGCCTGCCATATTGCGCCCGATCACACGTGGGCTCGATCCATTGGAGGAAAGATCGAGGCCGAGGTCGAGATTGCCGGCGACTTTCGCGGCGACACCGAGATCTTTCAGAAAAATGCCCGTGTCGACCCCGGAAAGATTGGCCTTGATCGCCTGTTTTGCCAAGCCCTGCGAAGGGTCGAGCGTGAAATTCATATGCGCCTTGCCATGATAGAAATTCGGCGCGTCGAGGACGATTTTGCAGAGGCCGTCGTTCAGCCTTGTTTGGACACCGATGCGGCCGAGGTGCAGGCCTTTCGCCGTGACGTCGCCGGCATGGAATTCGACGGCGGCATCGAGGGCACGAAGCTGATGGAAATCGATGGCGCGATCGCTGAGCGTATCGAGAGCATTGCCGCTGGTATCGAGATTCTGCGCCCAAGCGGTGGAGCCGAGATTGAGCGTCTCCATATCAACATAGGCGGTGAATTTCGGCGCGTCGCCGTCCCAACGGAAGGCGCCGACGGCGGTCAAGCTCTCTTGTCGCGCGCCCTGCGTCCAGGTCGCCCGTAAATTGTCGAAGGTGAGCACGGGCGCGGCTAGCCGCAGCCGCATATGCACGGCGCGCGGCGTCCCATCCCATGCGCCCATCACGACGTCGCCGTCGAAGTTCGTCGAACGGCCGGCGGAAAAATCCGCAGCCGAGACGATCTTACCGTCGATCCGCAGGCCGAAGCCTTCGATGTCTCCGTCGAGCCTCAGGTCGAGCTTCCCGTCCGGCATAGGCGCGGCGCTCAGGCCGATCTTCTCGATGCGGGTCTTCACTTGGCGGCGCTGATTGTCGTCGATGAAAACGCCGTTGGTGACGGTGAATGGCCCCGTCAGCTTGATATTCTTGGTCCAATCGGCGGGCGTCGCGGAATCCGGCGCGGCGGCCGGTACTTTTTCCGCAAGCTGCAGGACGGGATGGGTGAGTGCGAGGTTGGTGAGGCTTACCTGTCCGGCGATGAGCTTGTCGAGCGAAAGGCCGAAGCGGACTTCGTCGACGCTGAGCAAGGGCGCGTCGGCCCCATTCGCGTCAGTAAGCGTCAGGCCTGTGGCGGTGATTCGAATATTCGGCCAAAGGCTGAGCCGCGCCGAGCGAATGGCGGCACGTAGCCCCGATTGCGCCTCGATTTTCCGGACCATGAAATCCGCCACGAACCGAGGCGAAACGAAATAGCCGGCAGCAGCCACGAAGGCGATGCACCCGATTCCGGTGAGAACGAGCTTGCGGCCCAGTTTCATTCCCCGTCTCCCATGATTACACTCTGGTTGATCGTGCGAGTCCGTTCGACGTCACTGGACCGAGAAATCCATGTAGCACTCCGCGCGGCCGTGATCGATCTCCGCATCGAGCGACGGACCGCCTCAATGCACCCGCGCCCATTGCTGGCCGCCGCAGATCATGCCGCCCATGACACAGCCTTCGACCCGGAGGGTCTGCGAGCCCAGGAGCGAAATGTGCCCCGCATAGTGCTGCCCGTCTATGATATTGACGATCGTGCCGGACCAATGGCCACCGCGCGGCTTCAAGCTGAAGAAGACTTGCCGGCCGACCGTGCTGGCCTGATGGTCCTTGGCCGTAGCGACGAAACCGCAGAGCCCCGCGCCGCAAGGCCGGATGGAGACGGTCGCCGAACCATCGGCAACCCGCCATTCGCCGATGGGCCCGGCAGAGGCCGCCGACGGAGCGATAGAAAAGAGAGCGGTCGAAGCCATCGAAAGGGCGGCGAACAGGCAATGAAGCTTCATAGCATCCTCCTCTCATTCCCCAAAAGCCGGAGCGGCTTTCGTTGTCTGAAGAATGCCCGATCTCGCCCTTGGATTTCTGTGATGTATGTCACGCGACATCGGAGAAGCACGCGTGATCGTTCTTGAGGCGGGCGCCGCGCGCGCGTTAGTCGCTCTCGACGGTGCCGAGATCAAGGAATGGGAGGTCAGCGGTCGCCCGCTGCTATGGCAGGCTGATCCGTCGGTCTGGCCGGAGACGGCGCCGCTGCTTTTTCCCGTCGTCGGCTGGACGCGCGGCGGGCAGGTCAGGGTGGGGGGCAAAACCTATCCGCTGGGGCTGCACGGCTTTGCCCGTTCGAGGCGTTTCGAACTCATGGAACAGGAGCGCGGGCGGGTCCGGCTACAGCTTGTCAGTGATGCCGGCACACGGGCGCTCTATCCTTTTGATTTCGCATTGACCATCGAACATCGCCTGTCTGAGCACGCGTTGGAAACTGTTATGGAGGTCGCCAATGCGGGCAGGGAGCCCATGCCCTATGCCTGTGGTGTGCATCCGGGCTTTCGCTGGCCCTTTGCCGGCGGCATGGCGGAAGATTATCGGATCGTCTTCGCGGAGCCGGAAGATCGAAACGTGCCCGACATCGCGCCCGGCGGATTTATCACGCATCATAAGCACGAGTTGCCGCTCGATGGCCGGATTTTGCCTTTGGACGCGCAGCTCTTCGAAAATGATGCTCAGTGCTTTCTGAATGCGCGCAGCCGCGGCCTGCGCTTCGTGGCGCCGAATGGCGCGTCAATCAGCTTGGAGACGGAGAATTTCCCGCATCTCGCGCTCTGGTGTAGTCCGGGCCACGGCTTTCTCTGCCTCGAAGCCTGGACCGGCTACAGTGATCCCGAGGATTTTACTGGCAATCTCTTCGCCAAGCCGTCGATGCGCGTGTTGGCGCCGGGGAACAGCGCGCGCCATGTGGCGCGCTTCTCTTATGATTCCGCAGCGCCCGGCGATTGATCGGCGCCGACTTGGCAGGCGCGCGGAAAACTGACAGATAAGCGATGGAAATTCACCTGAAAGAGGCACGGGTCCATGGCTTTGGCGAAGCAGGAGGGGCAGGCGGCAGCGTCGGAGGAGGGCATTTTGCGGCCCTCGGGCCAAAAGGCCTTGCTGATCGACGGCAAAAAGGCCTCCGAAGTGGTGATTGCGGAGGTGATGACGCAAGCTGCTTCTCTCATCGCGAAAGGGACCAAGCCGGGCCTCGCTGTTATTCTGGTCGGTGAAAATCCGGCGAGCCAGGTCTATGTCAAATCGAAGAGCAAGGCGGCGCAGGCCTGCGGCTTCCACTCGGTTCAATATGATCTTTCCGCCTCGACGAGCGAGGAGGATCTCTTGACGCTCGTCGATCAGCTCAATGGCGATCCCGCCATTCATGGCATTCTCGTGCAATTGCCGCTGCCCGTGGCGATCAATGCGACGCGCGTGCTCGAACGGGTGTCGCCGCTGAAGGATGTCGACGGCTTTCATCCCTTCAACGCCGGGCTTCTGTCGATTGGTGATCTCGATCGCGCCCTCGTGCCCTGCACGCCGGCAGGCTCCATGGTGCTTCTCGACAAGGCGATGGCGGCACTCGGGGCCGATCTCTCGGGCGCCGAGGCGGTGGTCGTC
>DAIESR010000207.1 GCA_027346205.1 Beijerinckiaceae bacterium | reverse complement strand
GAGCCAGTCTTTCGCGAGCCAGGCGCGCTTATTGCCGTGACCATGCATGCGGCTCGTTGGTTCGAATATCATCTGATGAATGGCGAGGCCGAGAATGTCGCGCCGCTACAGACTGTCACCGCAGGCTGAGTAGGATGATGGAAGCTCTCTTGCTCATGGGTTAAGGCGATTGCAAGCGGGGCGCGCTTCGGCGAAAGTGAGCCGTAACGACAAAGGGGACAATTCGGCGCTGGGAGGTCACATGCCCTTCGAAGATCGGGTGGAGGCGGGCAAGAGGCTCGCCGAGGCTCTGCTGCAATATAAGGAACAGCATCCGGTCGTTCTGGCGCTGCCGCGCGGCGGCGTTCCCGTAGCCGCGGAAGTTGCCGCTGCACTCGACGCGCCGCTCGATCTCATCCTCGTTCGCAAGATCGGCGTGCCGGGGCAGGTGGAGTTGGCTATGGGCGCCGTCGTCGATGGTGGCACGCCAATTACCGTCCGCAATGAGGACGTCATTCAGATGGCAGGCGTGAGTGAGGCCGAATTTGCGGAAGTTCGCGACCGCGAGCTTGCCGAAATCGAACGGCGGCGGCAAAGCTATATCGGGACGCGGCCTCGGGTCGACGTCGCCGACCGTGTGGCCATCGTGATCGATGACGGCATAGCAACGGGCGCAACGACGCGCGCGGCGCTTCAGGCCACGCGGCTGCGCAAGCCAAAAATGCTCATCCTCGCGGTTCCTGTCGGCCCGAGCGACACGATCGCGGCGATGCAAGCGGAAGCTGATGCCGTCGTCTGTATAGAAGATTATGAAAGCTTCGGTGCTATCGGCTTCTATTACAGGGATTTCCGTCAGGTGTCGGATCGCGAGGTCACTGCTTTGCTCGCGCGCTTTCCGCCGCGTGGCGATGAAAGCCACAAGCCAACAAAACCATCGAAATCTTCCAAGCGCGCATGATGGCGAGTTTGATCCGTCACATGGATCGGCTCTAGGCCGCTGTTGCCGCCGCATAGCCGGCTTCGGTCAAAGCAATCGTCTCGCCGTCGGAGACGACCAGCTTCTTATGGGCGAGGGC
This sequence comes from Beijerinckiaceae bacterium, assembly GCA_027346205.1. Taxonomy (GTDB): domain Bacteria; phylum Pseudomonadota; class Alphaproteobacteria; order Rhizobiales; family Beijerinckiaceae; genus Methylovirgula. The sequence continues at coordinate 629 of DAIESR010000207.1, read as the reverse complement.
GGAGACGATGGTGGATAGAATCTTTCCGTCTTTCACGCCGCAGGGTTCGGCAGCCTCGTCGAGGCTCGCGCACCAGACGCTGCTGTCGATCCGCTCGCGTCCAAGTGGGGCATCGTGGAATTCATTGGTCAGGATCGCGCGCAAGACCTTGAATTCATCCTGGCTGATGTCGCTCATTCGAAATGCTCATGGGGATAGGTGAATAGGAGTTTCACCTATCATAAAGCCTTCGGCGGCATGAGGAAATGGTGCAGCTGCGCGTCGCCAGGGCAATCGGGTGAAGTGATCTGCCGAGCGCGCTCATTCAGAGGAGCCTACGCTGTGGGCGTCTCGAAGGACGAGGCCCAGAATTACAGCTAGAGCGGCGAACGCTCCGATGGAATCGGAGCTGCCGCTCTTGTCTTTTGTTTTCGCATCAGACCCGCAGCCGGTTCCCACCTGCGGGTCTGATGCTCTATAAACCCGGCGGCAGGCGACGAGGAGAAAAGGCATGCGAATCGGAATCGATCTCGGCGGCACGAAGATCGAAGCAATCGCATTGATGCCGGACGGCACGATCCTGGATCGCCGGCGCGAGGCGACACCCAAGGGCGATTATCAAGGCATCATGCGCACGATCGCGGATCTCG
>DAIESR010000205.1 GCA_027346205.1 Beijerinckiaceae bacterium | reverse complement strand
GTCGACAACTCCTCTTCGCCGCGCTGTTTGCGCTGCGCGTTCAGCGCCGCCTTGAGGAAGGTCATGGTCGCAACGCCAGGAATTTCGAGCGGATATTGGAAGGCGAGGAAGAGCCCCTTGGCGGCGCGGACATCGGGCTCGTACTCGAGAAGGTTGACGCCGTTCAACAGCACTTCGCCGGATTCGACATCGTAACCTTTCCTGCCGGAGCAGACGTAGGACAGAGTCGACTTGCCGGTGCCGTTCGGGCCCATCAGCGCCGCGACTTCGCCATCCTTGACGGTGATGTTGAAATCCTTGAGGATTTTCTTCCCGCCGATGGACACATTGAGATTCTTGATTTCCAACATCGCTCTGATCCTGCCTGTAGTCCGGGCGGCGATCACGTCCCCGCAGCCGGCGTTGCCGCTTGCTTTTGTTGATATTGTTCCCCTCGGCCATCGCCAAAATTCAACGACGGCCAGAGGGACGGCTTGCGCCGCTTGACGCCTATGCGACACAAGCATCGGTTCGATGTCGACAGCATGCCGGCAAGCGTCTTCGGCGATGGGTCGGGCGGCTTTAGCCCGACCCCATTGGCATCGGCGGCGCTTTAGCCGACGCTGCCTTCGAGAGAGACCGAAATCAGCTTCTGCGCTTCGACCGCGAATTCCATCGGCAATTGCTGCAGCACGTCGCGCACGAAGCCATTGACGATCAATGCCGTCGCCTCTTCGGCGGAAAGCCCACGCTGCATGCAGTAGAAGAGCTGATCCTCCGAAATCTTGGAGGTCGTCGCCTCATGCTCGAACTGCGCCGAAGGGTTCTTCGACTCGATATAGGGCACCGTATGCGCGCCGCAGGTCTCGCCAATGAGCAGCGAGTCGCAATTGGTGAAATTGCGCGCGCCGGTCGCCAGACGATGCGCCGACACTTGGCCACGATAAGTGTTCTGCGACTTGCCCGCGGAAATACCCTTCGAAATGATCCGGCTCGTCGTGTTCTTGCCGAGATGGATCATCTTAGTGCCGGAATCGACCTGCTGATGGCCGTTCGAAATCGCGATCGAATAGAATTCGCCACGCGAACCATCGCCACGCAACACGCAGGACGGATATTTCCAGGTGATCGCCGAGCCGGTCTCGACCTGGGTCCAGGAGATCTTGGAGTTGGCACCACGGCAATCGCCACGTTTGGTGACGAAATTATAGATGCCGCCCTTGCCGTCGGAATCGCCGGGATACCAGTTCTGCACCGTCGAATATTTGATCTCCGCATCGTCGAGCGTGACGAGTTCGACGACCGCCGCATGGAGCTGGTTCTCGTCGCGCTTCGGCGCCGTGCAGCCCTCGAGATAGGACACATAGGCACCCTTGTCGGCGATGATCAGCGTCCGCTCGAACTGCCCGGTGTTCTGTTCATTGATGCGGAAATAAGTCGACAATTCCATCGGGCATTTCACGCCCGGCGGGATATAGAAGAAGGACCCATCCGAGAAGACAGCGCTGTTGAGCGTCGCGTAAAAATTATCCGTCGTCGGAACCACCGAGCCGAGATATTTTTTCACCAATTCGGGATGCGTGTGCACCGCTTCCGAGATCGGGCAGAAGATGACGCCCACCTTGGCGAGTTCTTCCTTGAAGGTCGTCACGACCGAGACGGAGTCAAACACCGCATCGACCGCGATCTTGCGCTCCGGGATCACGTCGCCATTCTCGTCCACTGGCCGCTGGACGCCGGCGAGGATCGCCTGCTCCTTCAACGGAATGCCGAGCTTTTCGTAAACCTTCAGCAATTCCGGATCGACTTCATCGAGCGATTTCGGACCCGCAGCCGTCTTCGGCGCGGAATAATAATAAAGGTCCTGATAATCGACCGGCGGATAGTCCACGCGCGCCCAGGCCGGCTCGCGCATCGTGAGCCAACGACGATAGGCCTCGAGGCGCCATTCGGTCAGCCATTCAGGCTCGTTTTTCTTCGCTGAAATGAAGCGAACAATGTCCTCGTTCAGGCCCTTAGGAGCCTTTTCCGCTTCAATGTCCGAAGAAAACCCATATTTATATTCGTCCACCTCGATCGATTTGACACGATCGATTGTTTCCTGCACCGCAGCCATACCATTCTCCTCACCTTCGCGGTTTCAAGGACCGCTGGTTCAGACTTAAAGCCGCCGGTTCCCCGGTAGCCTCATGCCGCAGGCTTCACCTGCCGCGCCTTAACAGTTCGAACCGACTTTTCGAAAGCCCGCCCAAACAGGGCCAAATCCTCGGCCCGCGAATCCCACCCGAGGCTCACCCTGATCGCGCCCCGCGCCAATGTGGCGGAAACGCCCATCGCCTCAAGAACATGCGAACGCCTCACCTTGCCCGACGAACAAGCGGAACCGGATGAAACCGCAACACCCTCCATATCCAAAGACATAAGCAAAACCTGTGCCTCCAATCCCGCAACAGCGAAATTCGTTGTATTGGGAAGACGCGGCGCGGCAGCTCCGAAAAAGACCGCATCGGGCGCGATCTGGGCAATGTGCTGTTCGAGCCTATCGCGCATCGAACCCAAGGAGGAAGCGAGCATCTCGCTGTCGCGCGCGGCGGCTTTGGCGGCCGCGGCAAAGCCCATGATCGCCGAGACATTCTCGGTTCCGGCCCGCAGGCCTCGTTCCTGCCCGCCGCCCCGCAGCATCATATTCTTTATATGATAGGTGCCCGGGGCAAAACACAATGCTCCGACACCTTGCGGCCCGCCGAATTTATGCGCCGATATGGCCAGTACGTCGGCAGGAAGCGCAGCAAAGTCGCAAGCGATTCGGCCAGCAGCCTGTACTGCGTCACAAACAAGCACGCCGCCGGCCGCATGAACCATGGCCGCAGCCGCGGCGACCGGCTGGATCACGCCGGTTTCATTGTTCGCCGCCTGGAGTGCGACAAGCGCGCGCTGCCCGGCATGGCGTTCCAGCGCTGCCGCGAGCACAGCGAGATCAAGGAGGCCATCCGCCGAGAGCGGTAGAATTTCAGTCGCCTCGGCCG
>DAIESR010000303.1 GCA_027346205.1 Beijerinckiaceae bacterium | reverse complement strand
TTCATTCTCTCGCAGGAGCCGAAAGCGCTTGAAAAAATAGGCAATGCATTGCCGCAAGGAACGGTGTTGGTGACCGGCGCGGCCCGTATGGAGACCCGGAGCCGGGCCAATGGTCAGCAGCGCGCGAATTTCTTCAATTCGATTCAAGTCATCATGCGCGGCGGACTGATCCTCGATATTTATGACAAAGTCCATCTGGTGCCTTTCGGCGAATATCTGCCTTTGGCACATTTTTTCGACAAGCTGGGAATACGCCAGTTCGTCAATATTCCGGGCGGCTTCCGGCGGGGCACGCGCCACACTATTCTCAGCCTGCCCGGCCTGCCGACGGCGGTTCCGCTCATTTGCTACGAGGCGATCTTTCCTGAAGAAGTGGCAGCTGCGGTGGATGCCGGCGCCGCTCGTCCCGGGTTTCTCGTCAATGTGACGAACGATGCCTGGTTTGGCCACACCGCTGGTCCTTATCAGCATCTGGCCGAAGCCAGATTGCGGACGATCGAGGAAGGGCTGCCGCTGATACGTGCGGCCAATACGGGGATCTCGGCAATCATCGATCCTTATGGCCGGATCGAGGCGCGTTTGGGTTTGGAGGAGGAGGGTGTCGTCGACGGCGCGCTGCCGCAGAAGATCACGCCGCCGCCTTTTGCGCATGCGCCCGTGCTCGCTGGGGTTCTCGCCTGGCTTTGCGCGCTCTTTGCCTCTCTTATCCTGCGACGCTTCGTTTGACTTATGAAAGCAACGCGGATTTATATGATAAAAACTAAATCACCCCAATGGTATAAAGGTTATCTTCCGAACCAGAAGGGAGATCGGGCGGCTTAGGGGGCTGAGCGGCGACCCCATCGACCATTGTCGCGCCAGCACGATTCGCCTGAGATATCGGCGCGGCCGACCTGCTTGGCAATGCGGACCTCAAAGGAGATTTCTTTTCGTGAAGAAGGTTCCCAATCCGATTGATCGGCATGTGGGCAGCCGAGTCCGTATGCGTCGCATTCTTCTCGGGATGAGCCAGGAAAAGCTCGGTGAAGCTCTCGGGCTGACCTTTCAACAGGTACAGAAATACGAAAAAGGGACCAATCGCATTGGTGCCAGCCGTCTGCAGCAGATTTCGCAGACGCTGAATGTGCCGCCCGCCTTCTTCTTCGATGGCGCGTCCGCGCTTGATGATGGCATTGCGGGATCGTTGGCCGGCGTCGCCAAAGATGCCGGTTCCTCCGGCTTCGTTCTCGACTTCATCGCGACGAACGAGGGGTTGACTCTCAACAAGGCGTTTGCCCGCATTCAAGACCCGAAAGTGCGCAAGCGCATCATCGATCTCGTCGCCTGTCTCGCTGGTGAGGACGAGCCGATCGCAGCCGTCACGAAAAACGGTAATAGCGCCGATAAGTGAGTGTCGCGTTCGATAAATCGAACGCATTTTCCTGTACGGCTTGACGAAACGAACAGTTTATCAGAGAGTCGCTTCGTAAGCTTCGCTTGGCGGTCGGAGTGGTTTCACAGGTTTGGTGTCCCTGCCAAACCGGTTTGAAATCGTTCTCATTCCTGAGATATCGGATATATCCGCTGTCTTGGCCGCCGGAAGGATGTTTTTGCCGCGCCGGCCATTGCCCGCGTCGAAGTCGGAGTTCCTCGTGCCTCGCCAAAATTACCTGTTCACCAGTGAGTCCGTCGCGGAAGGTCATCCTGACAAGGTCTGCGACCGGGTCTCCGACGAGATCGTCGATTTGTTTTTCAGAGAAGGCCAAGTGGCCGGGCTCGATCCCTATCAGATCCGGGTCGCTTGTGAGACTCTGGCAACCACGAATCGAGTGGTGATCGCCGGCGAGGTTCGCGGTCCGGCGATCTCCGTCGCCACGCTCGAGGAGACGGCACGCCAGGCGATCAAACATATCGGCTATGAGCAGGCCGGCTTCCATTGGCAGAACGCCAATATCGAAGTCTTGCTGCATGCCCAATCAGCCGATATCGCCGTGGGCGTGGATGCTCAGGGCAACAAAGACGAAGGTGCCGGCGACCAGGGCATCATGTTCGGCTATGCCTGCCGGGAGACGCCGGAGCTGATGCCGGCGCCGATCTATTATGCCCACAAGATTCTCGAGACATTGGCGCGCGAGCGCAAGGCCGGCCAGGGCGATGTCGCGAAATTGGGTCCCGACGCAAAGAGCCAGGTGACGATCAAATATGTCGACGGCAAGCCGGTCGGCGCGACGCAGATCGTGCTGTCGACGCAGCATCTCGACGAGACGCTGACCTCCGGCGATATCCGCGCTATCGTCGAGCCCTATATTCGCGCTACTTTGCCGGAACATTGGATCACCAATGACACGGTCTGGCATGTCAATCCGACCGGCAAATTCGTCATCGGCGGGCCGGACGGGGATTGCGGCCTGACTGGCCGCAAGATCATCGTCGACACTTACGGCGGCGCCGCGCCGCATGGCGGTGGCGCTTTCTCCGGCAAGGACCCGACGAAGGTCGATCGCTCCGCCGCCTATGCCGCCCGTTATCTCGCCAAGAATGTCGTCGCCGCCGGCTATGCCGACCGCTGCACCATTCAGCTCGCCTATGCGATCGGCTTTCCGGAGCCTTTGTCCATCTATGTTGATACGCATGGCACGGGACAGGTCCCGGAGGAGAAGATCGAAGCCGCGCTTCCACTCATCATGCGGCTGACGCCGCGCGGGATCAGAGACCATCTCGCGCTCAATCGTCCGATCTATGCGCGCACCTCCGCCTATGGGCATTTCGGGCGCACGCCTGATGCCGAGGGCGGCTTCAGCTGGGAAAAGACCGATCTTGTCGACAAGCTGAAGGCCAGTCTCGGCTGAGGAGCCGGGGCTGGATGCGGGGCATCCGTCATACTTTGGATGATACCTTTTCTCGCAGGCGGGAGAAGAAGGGCGCCAGCGCATAATTTCCATCATTGCCGAGACACGCTCGCATCATGGGCGCTTCCGCCGATCAAGCTCAGCCTCACGTCGCTTCGCGGCTTCACGGACGCCGCAAAGGCAAGAAGCTGCGCGCGCATCAGGCCGCGCTGCTTGACATCTTGCTTCCGGTTCTCACGCTCGATCCCTCGCAGCCGATTGCCGATGCGACCAACCTCTTCGCAGGCAAGCCGAAAGAGATCTGGCTCGAAATCGGCTTTGGCGGCGGTGAACATTTGATCGCAGAAGCCGAAAGCCATCCGGATTGCGGCTTCATCGGCTGCGAGCCCTTCGAGAATGGCCTTGCCAAAGCGGTGACGCAGGTCGAGGCCCGAAAACTCGCCAATGTGCGGCTCTATTGCGGCGATGCCGGCGCGGTGATCGAGGCGCTGCCCGAACATGCGCTGCGGGGCGTCTATCTTCTCTATCCGGACCCCTGGCCGAAGCGGCGGCATCGCAAGCGGCGCTTTCTTTCCGACGAGATGTTCGCGTCGCTCGCCCGCGTCATGTGTCCCGGCGCGGAGCTGCGCTTTGCAACGGATATCGACGACAATGGTGGCTTGACATTGGCGCGGGTGTTGCGCTCGCCGGATTTTATCTGGCGCGCCGAGACTGCGGAAGATTGGCGGGTGCCCTGGTCTGGCTGGAGCGGCACACGCTATGAGGCGAAGGCCCTCGCCGCTGGGCGAAAGCCTGTCTATCTGACCTTTGTGCGGAAGTGATCTGAGGCTTTCCTCACCCTTTGAACGGCCCGAAGCGCAAAAGCCCTGCGCCATTCGCCTTCAGCCAGGCCTCGCCGCGATCGACATGCGTCGTGAGCCCGCCGACCACTTTCCAGAATGCGGGCGAATGATTCATATGGAGAAGATGCGCGACCTCATGCGCGGCGAGATAATCGAGCACATAGGCGGGTGCCATGATGAGCCGCCAGGAGAAATTGAGCGCGCCGGTGGATGAGCACGAGCCCCAGCGGCTCGTCGTATCGCGGAGCGTGACTTTGCGTGGGCTCGCGTCGATTTTCGCTGCATGGCGCATGACGGCGGCTTCCAGATCGCGCTTGGCTTCGCGCATCAGGAAATCCTTGACGCGCCGCGCGACATATTCCGCCTCGCCGGCGACGCAGAGCTGCGGCAGCATGCTCGCGCCGACCGTTTTCGGGCTCGGCTCGATCCACACAGTGCCGCGCTGATGCTGCCGCCAGACGATGACATGATCAATGCCGCGGATCGGCACCCTCTCGCCGGCACCGAAAGGCAGGGGCTGCGGCAGACGCTGCAATCGCGCGCCGATCCACGCCGCATGCGTCTCGACGAAATTGCGCGCTCTTGTGATTGAGCCGCGCGGTGGCATGGTCAAGACAACGTCGCGCGTAGCCGCGCGCACGCGCAAGGTAAAGCGCCGCGCCGAAGCGATGCGTTTCAATGAAATGCGATAGGTTTCGCCAGCATGCGAAACCTCGAGATGGGTAATCTCGGAGATCTGCGGTGCGTTCTTGCGCAAAGAGCTCAGCATAAGACGAGAGTAGCTTGAGCCGGCGCGAGTCGCTATGGGGTAGCTGCGCCGTAGTGTCCGGATTGCACCTGCGCCCCCTGCGAGCCATGGCCGGTAGCGCAACCGCTATGTTTGGGCACCAAATCTGAACGTGCCTGTTGCGGCTCGGCAGGCAGGGTAAATTCGAAAAAACGTGGCAGGGCCTACCGCTCAGATCGGCGCGATTTCGGCGTG
>DAIESR010000299.1 GCA_027346205.1 Beijerinckiaceae bacterium | reverse complement strand
TGCCATGGGTCGTCGTGCGAGAGCGATAGGTCGGCATCGTCTGTCCTAATGCGCTGGGCTGCCAGCCTTGGCAGCAATCCGAAGATAAGGGCGCGACGGGCCTATGCCCGGCGCGCGGCCAGAGTGTTGCCTTCTCCCTAGCACGAATTTTCGGCGTGCATAATTTTGGAAAAGGATGCGCGAGCTCAGGCTCGCCCGGCGCAGCGCGCTTTTGGCTCAGGGCAAACGGCGATAAAGCGCCCAGCGCAGGCCGGAGAGCGGTCCGGGCACCTCGAATATTTCCTGCTTGTACTCAGCCGCACATGCGGCCGGTCCGAAAGCGCGGCGGGGCGCTTCCTCACTTGCATCGTCCGAGAGAATATACCAGTCGGGCGGGGCCTTGCACCAATCCGGCGCGGCGTCGGGCGTAAGTTGACCGCCGAGCTGCGCATCATAGAAGCGCATAGTGCGGATAACTTCTGCCGGCATATTGGACGCATAGGTCGCCATGCGTTTGGTTGTCTGGCCTTTGCTCTCCATATAGCGGATGACGTTTTGATAGTGCCCACGGCCCTGGGTGAGAAGCTGCGAAATATGAAAAGCATTTCCGCTCGCAATACCGGCCGCCAGCATCAAGGCTAGAACGCGTTGTCGCGCCGAGAGGAGCCAGGCGAAGGCTTGACTCGTGAGCAGCACGAGTCCCAGCGCGCCGACGAGATGAAAGCGCGCGATATGGACATTCGGGACATGCGCCAGCGCAGCGGCGGCGGGCGGTAGCAGCAGGACGGTCACGGGCAGGACAAACCTGTCCTTCGGCGTGACGAGCGATAAGAGACCGACGGCGGCGAAGGCGATCATGAGCGTGACCCAGGGTGGCAGCGTATAAGGCAGGCCCATGGTCGCTTCGATCAATGTGGCGAGTCCCTGTGCCAAATGTGTGAAGCTGAAGGGGATTTGCGTGCCGAGTATGATTTTATGCGTATTGAGAATGCCGGCGATGACGAAGCCGAGCGCCGGCACGGCACCCAGAATGGCGGGGATGGCAAGGTCGATCGCCGCATGCGCAAGCTGACGTAAAGACTGCCTTCGGAGCGCGAGACGAATCAAGGCGGCGACGAAAAGGCTTACGACTGCGGTCAACATCGTCAGATGGAAAAGCGCGCCGCCATAGGCCTCGGCCTATGGCGGCGCCGAAGGCCCATCGAGCGGCGTTCGTGCCGGCATTACGCGATGCGGGGTCGCTTTCGAGAAAGCGCTCGAGCGCTTCCGCAGCAACGAAGATCATCAGGAGAAGGCCGGCATAGCCGCGCGCTTCGGAGCCGTAATGCACGAAGAGGTCGGAGCCCGCGGTCAAGGCCGCGCCGGCCAATCCCGCTGCCGCGCCGGCCCGCCCGCAAAGGCGGGCGGCGATCGGAATTGTCAGCGTGCCGCAGATGACGGCTTCGAGCCGGATCAGCACCGGCGGCGCATTCGGGCCGACCAGCCAGAGCCAGAGCGAATTCAGATAGTGATTATTGTCCTGGGAAATGCCCCAGAATATGTCACCAATACCATGAATATTTGCGAGATTTTGCAGGGACCAGATTTCGTCGAGCCAGAGATCCCCGCGTGCGCAGAAGAGCCGCAGCAACAGGCCGACGAATGTCAATCCGAGCACGGCGAGCATATAGGCGCGGGTGGATGAGCCGGCGTGAAACACCTGCGGATGTTTCCCCTGGGCGTCAGGCAGGGTCATTCGGGTCCTCTGACTGATATATTGATAGGTATATACTATTAATCTATGCAGCAAAACGACGGTTTATACAATCTATGGTTGCTGACGCCGGAGTGGTGCATTGAGGTGATGGGTATTTGCCGGACCGGCGGGATCGGCTCTAGTCGGAGCCCGAAACGAAAAGAGCGCCTTCACGATGGAGGAATCGTGAAAGCGCTCTATAGCATTGTCTGGCCGAAAGGGACGAATTCGGCTATTTATCAGGCCAGCGGCAGAGACTCCGCCGCTGCCTTATCTTCATCAGCGCGGGCCGGCGGTGTGGTGCTCGGGAAGGCAGATCCAACCGCCGTTCTCAGGGCCATGCTTGGCATCGCCATTGGCGGCGAAAAAGCAGCGGACGCTCGTCTTTGCCGAGGCAACGGTCGGATGCGCACCCGCCGCGATGGCGGAGGCACCGCCGGCGAGAGCGAGGGCGAGGCCGAGCGCAAGAGCAATACGGGAGGAGGAAGCGAAAATACGAGTCATGATTGGTCTCTCCAATTTTCGCGAGCGTGGGAGGAGGCTCGCGCCGAGGATCCTTTTTGGTGCAATACAGCACTTCTTGGCTCTAGCGCCCTGGTTGTTGGATGCGTGGAGCATTGATAGGAATATACGATTAATTTTGTGCGATGCAATATCGCAATTGCAGCAATCGCTGGGACAAACTGCCACGCGCTTTGTGCCGATGAGGTGACGCCTCGTAAAAGAGAAAGTGCTTAAGAGGGAGTCGAAGCTGAAGGCATTTCTGCTCATGTCCCTGCCGACCTCTTTTTTGCCGCTCTCTTTCGATGACATCCGTCGTCTGCTCGATGCGCTCCCAGGGCCTGCGGAGGCCTGTGTCGCAGCCGTCCGTGCGCGCCAGGCGCAGCTAACCAAGCCTCTAGGCTCGCTCGGCCGCCTCGAGGATATTGTCGCTTTTCTCGCCGCCTGGCAGGGACGGCCGATGCCGGAGCTGGCGCAGCCACTCGCTCTGATCTTCGCCGGCAATCATGGCATCGTGAAACGCGGCGTCTCCGCCTATCCGGCCTCGGTGACGCGCGCCATGATCGCTAATTTCGTCGCCGGCGGTGCAGCGATCAATCAGATCTGCGCCAGCTTCGGCCTCGGCCTGAAGATCGTCGAACTCGATCTCGATCAGCCGACTGAGGATTTCATCGAAATGCCGGCGATGGATGAGGAGACTGCCGTTGCCGCCTTTCGCTCCGGCATGGGGGCGATCGTGCCTGGAACCGATCTCCTCTGCATCGGCGAAATGGGAATCGGCAATACGACCAGCGCGGCGGCGATCTATTATGGCCTCTATGGCGGGGAAGCCGCGCATTGGGTCGGCCGTGGCACGGGTGTCGATGATCTTCGTCTCGCGTGCAAGATCGACGCGGTGGAAACGGGAGTGGCCAATCATAAGGATTGGCTCGGCGATCCTCTCGAAGTGCTGCGCCGCTTTGGTGGCCGCGAGATCGCCGCGATGGCGGGCGCCATCGTCGCGGCACGTCTCGCCCATATTCCCGTGCTTCTCGATGGCTATATCGCTTGTGCCGCGGCGGCCGTGCTTCATGCCGAGGCGCCACAGGTGATCGCTCATTGCCTTGCTGCGCATGTCTCGGCGGAGGGCGCGCATAAGGACGTGCTCGCGCGGCTCGGCAAGGAACCCATTCTCGATCTCGGCCTGCGGCTCGGCGAAGGCAGCGGCGCGGCGCTCGCTGCGGGAATCGTCAAGGCGGCCCTCTCTTGCCATATCGACATGGCGACCTTTGCCGAGGCGCATGTCGCGGGCAAGATCGAAAACTGAAGCGAGATCGAAAACTGAAGCTGGAGACCGGGTGGTCGGCAGCGCTGCGCCGAGTAGGCGTTTATTCCGCATGCGTGACGGAACCTGAACCTGGGACAGACGTTGTTCCGGCAGCGGTTGATGCGTGTGCTTGAACGATATTAAAGCCAATCCAATGGAAATGTCGAGGCGCACTCAGCGTGTTGCTTTGGCTTAAACAGGTGCCTGGATTTCGGCTCTCTCAGGCAACGTCAATCTTGTTCCTGATGAAAATTAATTCGCGATCGCGGCGGATGTGGTGAAGCTCGAGCTGCAACATGTGTTGCACATGAAAGTGCGTCTGCCGTGGATGTTTCACGACTTCAATGAAGAAGGAAGCTCTTGCGATGAACGCGACCAAAACAGCGACCAAGCACCAAGCCTATATCGAAGAGGCGAAGATCCGGCGAATCGCGCCGCTCGATACGCCGACGGATCTGTCGTCAAATGCGATCAAGAATGTTTCGGGCGCACTCACTGTCCTTCTGACTGATGTGTTCACTCTTTATCTGAAGACGAAGAATTTTCATTGGCACATGTCGGGTCCGCATTTCCGCGATTATCATCTCATGCTCGACGAGCAGGCCAATCAGATCTTCGCCATGACCGATCCGATTGCCGAGCGCGTGCGGAAAATCGGTGGCACCACCTTGCATTCGATCGGCCAGATCAGCCGCATGCAGCGTCTCAAGGACAATGACGCCGATTATGTCACGCCGTTCGACATGCTTGCCGAGTTGCGGGAAGACAATAAGCAATTGGTCGCCGCCATGCGCGAGACGCATCAACTCTGCGATGAACATAGAGATGTGGCGACGGCCAGCCTGCTCGAAGTCTGGATCGATGAGACCGAAAGGCGGACCTGGTTCCTATTCGAGTCGAGCCGCATGGAAGGCGCTGAATCGCGGTGATCGGCCGCTGATCGCTGCGCTCCTGGCCAAGACCGGACTGGCCGCTTATTTGTCGACGAGCCCGAGAATGGCGGCATGACCGCCGCTCTCGGGCTTGCTTCGTTGGTAGGACGTCCTTAAACCCACGGCATGAGTTTTGAACGCAGCTTTGCAGCACAGCGTGATCGAGAGGGCATCGGGAATGACCGTGGCGCAGCTGATCGAGAAATTGCAGGAAATGCCTGCCGAGGCAGTGGTGCTCTTGGAAGGCGAAGGGGCCTTCGCGCGGGTTGCGGGCGTAAATTTTGAAAAAAGCGTGACGATCGGCCTGCCGGATGAGGTGATCCTGTTCACCGATGCCGAGGAATGATACGGTTTCCGGGTAATTAATTCGGAGTGTTTTGTTTTGGCCACCATTGGAAGTCGGTTCGAGTTCGGATTGTGTCGCGTTGGGCTGCGCGGGCGACGCATTGGCGCGCGATGATTTCATCGAGTTGCTCGATCGTCTCGACGTGTTGGTTTACGATTGGTTCGTCGACCAGAGCCCAAAGCGTTTCAGCGGGCTGGAGTTCAGGGCTGTAGGGCGGAAGAAAAACGAGGCGCATTCCCTCGGGGAGGTTGAGGCCGGCTTCGCCGTGCCATCCGGCATTGTAGCGCGCGAGCAATTGCTCGATCCAACGCGTCCCGAACGAGGTCATTTCCGATACTTCCGCGATCGAGTATCCCTTCGCCAGAAGCCATATCGTCTGAAAATGACGCGCGATCCTCGCGTCCGAACAAGACGCATAGCGCTCACGCAGCTCTTCAATGCTCAAATGCAAAGTGACGCTCGCCATGATGCCCCCTCCCACGACTCATGACGCCCGACACTATCTGCTTCGCCAACCAATGGGAATCCGTTCAGCTTTCGAGTCAATCATCCGGAAACCGTATCAAAACAAAGAATGGTCCCGAACGCGGCGTGTCACGCTTCCGGTTTCAAGAGCACATGCTTCTTCTTGCCGAGCGAGAGCTTGATGACACCCTCGACGAGATCCGCGTCCGTAAGGATGGCTCGCTCATCGGCGACCGTCGCATCATTCACCTTGAGGCCGCCGCCCTTGACCTGGCGGCGTGCCTCGCTCGTCGAGGCGACGAGGCGGGCTTTGACGAAAGCGGCGAGCACGCCGAGTCCGGCTGCAAGCTCCTGCTGCGCAATTGGGACACTCGGCAAAGTCTCGGCGAGCGTGCCTTCCTCGAAGGTGCGGCGGGCGGTCTCGGCAGCAAGCTCGGCTGCTTCACGCCCATGCACCATCGTGGTGGCTTCGGTCGCGAGGATTTTCTTAGCTTCGTTGATCTCCGCATCGCGCAGAGCT
>DAIESR010000297.1 GCA_027346205.1 Beijerinckiaceae bacterium | reverse complement strand
TGACGCATGGCGCGCTCGTCATCGCGACGGTTCGGCCGGCGCCGCCGGGAGCTGGCGTGATCTTCCGCGCCGGGCCGGGTGTCGGGACGATCACCAAAGCCGGCCTGCCATTGCCGCCGGGGGAGCCCGCGATCAATCCTGTGCCGCGCGCCATGATGATCGAGAACATTAAAGAGGTCGCGGCGCTTTATGGCTGCGTGGCCGATGCGATCGTCGAAATCTCGATTCCCGGCGGCGAAACGCTGGCGCAAAAGACGCTCAATCCGCGCCTCGGGATCTTGGGCGGCCTCTCGATTCTCGGCACGACGGGCATTGTCGTGCCCTATTCCTGCGCCGCCTGGGTACATTCGATCCATCGCGGCGTCGATGTCGCCCGCGCCCAAGGTCTCGCCCATATTGCCGGCGCGACGGGCGCGGTTTCCGAGGCTGCGGTCCAGCGCCTGCACAATCTGCCCGACGATGCGCTGATCGACATGGGCGATTTCGTCGGTGGCCTGTTGAAATATCTCCGCCGACATCCCGTCGAAACCGTTACCATCGGCGGCGGCTTTGCGAAAATGACAAAGCTCGGTCAAGGCATGCTCGATCTTCATGCGCGGCGCGGCGTTGTCGATCTCGGCTTTCTTGCCGAGCTTGCGATCTCCGCCGGCGGAGATGACGTGCTCGCCGCACGTATTCGCGGCGCCAATACGGGTCTTGAAGCGCTCGAGTTTGCCACGAGCGTCGGCATCGATCTCGCCGTGCAAGTCGCGGAAGCAGCTTGGCGCACCGCCGCCAAAGCGGTGGAGAATGGTGCTAACTTTCTCGAAGTCGTCGTGGTCGACCGCGATGGCCATGTGATCGCGACAACGGGGTTCCGAGCGCTTCATCGAACGGCGCCTTTGTCTTGACGCATGATCTCGTCCGGAAAGCCTGCCACTTTTCGGGATCATGCTCTGAATCTGCGCTGATAATCGATATCGTAAAGCGCGCTCGTGCGGAAATCCTGCGCCGCCAAGGCGGGGCCAACCAGGATGAGGGCGGTGCGTTCCATCGCGCTTTCCGTCACTTTGCTTGCGATGGTCGCAAGCGTCGCTTCGATGATCCGCTCGTCGGGCCAGGAGGCACGATAGACGACCGCCACCGGGCAGTCGGCGCCGTAAAAGGGCAAAAGCTCGCCGACGACTTTCTCGATCGCATGAATCGAGAGATGGATCGCCAATGTCGCGCCGCTCGCCGCGAAAGTTGCAAGCGTTTCGCGAGGCGGCATGGAGGAGGCACGCCCGCTGGTGCGGGTGAGGACGAGGGATTGCGCCACTTCCGGCAAAGTCAGCTCGCGCTTCAGCGCGGCGGCGGCGGCGGCAAAGCTCGGCACGCCGGGTGTGACGCTATAGGGGATGCCGAGGCGATCGAGCTCGCGCAATTGCTCGCCCATGGCGCTCCAAATGCTGAGATCGCCCGAATGCAAGCGCGCGACATCCTTGCCTTCGGCATGGGCGCGGGAAAATTCGGCAATGATGGCTTCAAGCGCCATGGGCGCCGTGTCGATGATGCGGGCATCAGCGGGGCAATAGGCCAGAAGCTCCTTCGGCACCAGAGAGCCGGCATAGAGGCAGACGGGACAGCGGGCGATGAGATCGCGCCCGCGCAAAGTGATGAGATCCGGCGCGCCTGGCCCGGCGCCGATGAAATGCACGGTCATTCGTCGATCCTTTTAGCGATGGCGCAAGTCACGCCATCGCCGGTGATCCGTGGCAGCAGCAGATGCCCACCAAAACCGCAGCCGGCAAGGGCGGAGGCCTCGGCGACGGATGGAATGCCGAGTGCTTTTTCCACGGCGAGCGAGCGTGTCGCGACACGATCCGTCATCGCGCGCAAGGCTTCGAGCGACAGGAAATGGAGCGGTATTCCGAGTTCATCCGCCGCGGCGATGAGGCCCGCTTCGCTTCTCTTGCCTTCATAAGTGAAGAGCATGGCTACCTCTTCTGCCAGTGCGGCGCGCGACAGAGCATCGTGCGCAAAAGTGTGTGCGGTTTTGCGCAAAACGCCGCGAAATCGAAATACAGGAGCAAACCGCCTTTTTTTGGTTTGCTCCACCGGCAGGGGGAGCCGGAACCGCCCACTTAAAGACCGGGTCTGGTCCGGATGCAAGCGGTTGTGGGGTGCGGTTAAC
>DAIESR010000293.1 GCA_027346205.1 Beijerinckiaceae bacterium | reverse complement strand
GACGCCGACGGAGAGCAGCCCTATGGCGATACTGAAAAAGCCGCCGACATATTTTCCAATGCGCCGCCGCGGCCATGCCTCTTTGCTGAAAGGCGCCTTTTTCAACTGCATGCTGTGAAGAACCATGTCCTCGGGGTGTACCCCCGATGGTTGGCCATCGCCACTTCTTGCTCCGGCGCCGTTTGGACCGGCTTCCTCTTCATCGCGCATAAATCCCCTGTCCAGACTCGATCCTTTGCTCCGAGTCCTCTCCATGCCCATCCAGAGCCGCCGAGTTATGCGGCGTGAATACGCCGGGGGCAAGGCCTGTTGCCGAGCGCAAGCCCGAGAGCATGTCCCGGAAAAGCTGATAGATTTTTCCGATCGAAAACACCCTCTTTCTATGCGAAGCAGTGCCGATTTGTCCCGACCGCACGCATCGGCTCTCGCGATGGTGGCGCCGCTTTACGGCACCGCCAATGGCATTCGTTGGTACATATTTGCAGTCTCAGGACGGAAGTGGTGCCGGCCTGGCGGTGCGAATTCCAGTTTCTTCGCATATGGCGCCATATAGGACGATAAGCCGCGGCATCCAATGCACCTGGGTCGCGTTTGTCGGCTGAGCCTAAGGGAATTGCCTGCTTTAGGAAATGAAAAATCGGTCGTCGTGCATGGCTGAAACCAGCCCGTGACAAAGCCTGTTCTTTGGATCGAAGGATTTTGTCGGCCGTCCGTGAGATGTGGCATTGTGCTTGCTCGGCGGGCGTGTATGCGAAGCATCTTCTGTTCCCCAAAGTTGCGGCTTTCGGGATCGCGGTCAGGAGGTCACGGTGAGTGAAGAAAAGGCGAGCGAAGCAGAAGAAGACCCCGGTCCGTTGACCATCGACGTCGTCGGCGATGTGAGCTGTCCCTGGTGTTTTCTTGGCAAGCGGCTGGTCGATGCAGTGGTCGGTTCCGTGCCGGGCCTTGCCGTCGAGATGCGCTGGTATCCGTTCCAGATCGATCCGGCGCTGCCCCCGGAAGGTGTCGACTACCGCGCCTATCTCACTGAAAAATACGGCGCCGAGGATGTTGAGCCGGCGCTCGCCAAGATTGTCGACGCCGGCCATGAATTCGGCATCGAACTCGCGGTCGACAAGATTGCCCGCATGCCGAACACATTCGCGGCGCATCGTCTGATCCGCTATTCCTATGCCTATGGTGTGCAGCCGCAAGTCGTCGAACGCCTCTTCCAGGCGCATTTCCTTTACGGCCAGGATATTTCCGATCCCAACGTCCTCATCGAGGTCGCCAGGAAATCGCGCATGGACATTGACGCGACCGCGGCGTTTCTCGCAGGCAACGAGGATGTTGCGGCGTTGCAGCAGGAGATGGACGATATCCGCAAATCCGGCGTCGACGTCGTGCCGCGCTTCACCTTTGGCGGTGTGATCGATGTCATTGGCCTGCAGACGGCGGATGTTTTTGCCGATGCCTTGTTCAACGCCATCCCGGAAGGCTGAAAGCCAGGTTGGCTCTCAAGGCACGCCGCCTTTTTCATAGGTGTGTTTGTAATAGGGCCATTCGAGCGTGAAGTGGCCATTGAAGAGCTTCAGCCGCCGCACCATTTTACCTGCTGCGTCATAATCGAGAATGGGAATGCCGGCGCCCAATTCGTCAGCCAGGCGCGGCGTCAGAAAAGACTCGATCGACATGCCGACATCGGCGCTGACGCGCAAGATCGTCTCGAAAGGCGCCACAGTGTGCATTTCATTGACCGCTGCGACGGCCTTGTCGAGCGCGTGAAGACGCTCGAAGAGCCGGTCGCCGTCCCATCTATTCTGCAAGCGCCGCATGAATGTCGCGCCTCACCTTCGTGTCTCGGGCGCGGTAATTATGCAAAACCCGGCGCAGAGAGCTTCCGGCTGTCGGCCTAGCGCTGATGCAGGTCAACACGTCTCTTTTACGATCGGCCATTATGCTTGCCTACGGTGACGACCGAGCCCGAAGGGTGAAGGCCGTGGGCGGTGGAACGGCAAGACGGCAAGATCACTTCTGCGAGATGTCGCATGGGACGGACTCCCCGTTCCAGGAGGCAGATCGCATATGAAGGACCAAGGTTCGGAGATCGAGACAATGGGTCGGAACTGGAAGGCATGGATGTTCGCGATGATCGCCGCCCTCGCATTTGCCGTGGCTATGCCGGCCGAGGCGCGCTCGGGCAAGAAGACCGTTCATCACAGGCATGTGCAGCGCCATCTGCAGGCTCGCCATGGCCACGCTTTCGCACGTGGCCGCATCACCTACATGCGCCACGCCTATCGGGGGCCGGGTGGTCATGGGCGGGGCTTTGTCGAGCTTGTCGGCGACCCAGACAGCGGAGTCGGCTTCTATCCGCTGCCTTATCGCTATCGCATCGGCGCCTGGCGCCATCATATGCGCAACCGGCGTCCGCCCTGGATCGAGAATGGCGTCATCTTCGCGATGATGGCCGATTCCGCGCGCTATCATTATTATTTTGCCACGCCCATCAATAGCTATCGATATGGCGTCTATGACCCGTTCGAAGGGGTCGGCACGCCCTTTTTCGCCGGCTATTATGGCCCTGCCGCGGGGGACGAAGACGAACCCGCTTTTCCGTTCGGCAGGCCTTATGGCCCCTAGTATCTGATAGCGCAGGAGAGCGGTACGCCATCGTGCCGCGATACGTAGCGTAAATCAGATACTTAAAAAACTCCGACGTACCGACTTTCAACGAAAGTCGGTACTAGGCCGGCCGGCGGAAGTGGAGAGCGGGTTCAAGCCAATCTCTGCAGTCGTTTCTGGTCCCTCTCGCGCCGCCGCTCCTGGATCGGTTGATAGGCGATGCGGCTGTGCTGAGCGCAATAGGGGCCGGTGGCGTCCGTCGGCTTCTTGGCGCCGCAAAAACGAAACTCGGCACTGGTCGGATCTCCGAGCGGCCAGCGACACATGGCTTCCTTCAAATCCATGATCGTGACGCGTTCGGAAATGGGGATGACGACATCTTCGATGGGCAATGGTTCCGGTGCTTCCTCTTCCATAGGCAGTGACTTGATGGCGAGCGCCGTATTGCCGCGCAGGGCCGGTACGCTGGCACGGGGAACGGTAGGCCGTAGCGGCTTCACGCGCGGTCGAGGCGCAGCTGGCACTGTTGTCTTGGCTCGACCAGAGAGACCGAGGCGATGCACCTTGCCTATCACGGCGTTACGGGTAATGCCATTTGCCAGCTCATTGGCGATTTGACTGGCGCTGAACCCGTCAAGCCAAAGCTTGCGCAGGAGTTCCACTCGTTCATCGGTCCAGGACATTCAAGTCCTCCTCGATCTGGGTCTGAAGTGATCTTGAACGCGGTTGGCGAAGTCCGACGCAGGGGGCTCCCGCCGCGTCGGCTGAATCAGGAATCGTCGCTCGACCGGAAAACCGGCGTCGTTCAACAGTTTACGCATCAAGATGGGTCCGCCGCACGAGATGTCGTAGTCGACATAGGGAAGGCTACACTACTGCTTGAATCTCGCGCAAGAGTCCGTGAGGCCGTCGAGAGGTTTTCAACAGCAGCTTCTGCGTTGACGTCGTGCGCGGCCGGGATCGACGCGCTGTTGCCTTTGCCGGGTAATACCTTTGCCCGGTAATATTTGACCCGTCTCGCTGAAATCCTTAGACTGCCGTGCGTTGAGCTGCCGCCCCTATTGGGGCGGCGCTTTGATTTTGGGCCTGCGCGCCCGAGAGAGCATGTTCCGGGAAAGTTGATAGACTTTTCCATTATTTTAGACATCGGATATATCCGATGTCTCATTGACGAGGACATACTCTAAGTATTTGAAATAGAGCCTATTTGTTCCGTCTATGTGGATTGCGAGCGATTCCAAATAGGCGGGATCGGCTCTAGCCACGGGCGACACATGTCGAAATTAGAGATGCGCGATAGGAGCGTGGTGAATCGGGAGCCGCTTTCGAGAAACCTCCGGCAAGATAGAAGCATGGTAAGGCCACTGCGAAAAAACCTGTCGCCAAAAGCCGTGCGCTTCGGAAAAATAATGCCAAGACAAATACCGTGTGGAGCGATCCGTTGACCTCGTCGCTGCTTCCGACCTATGGCCGTGCCGATCTGGCCTTCGAGCGGGGCGAAGGCGCATGGCTCATTTCAACCGAGGGTGAGCGCTTTCTCGATTTCGGCTGCGGCATCGCGGTCACGCTGCTCGGGCATGCGCATCCGCATCTGGTTGAGGCCCTGGTGACACAGGGGCAGAAGCTCTGGCACACGTCCAATCTGTTCCAGATTCCGCAGGCTGATGAGCTGGGCCGCCGCCTCGTCGATGCGACTTTCGCCGATTTCGTCTTCTTCACCAATTCCGGAACCGAGGCGCTCGAAGGCGCGGTGAAGACAGCGCGTAAATATCATTACGCGAACGGTCATCCCGAGAAGAACCGTATCATCACTATGGAGGGTGCCTTTCACGGCCGCAGCCTGGCGGCGATCGCGGCGGGCGGCAATCCGAAATATCTCGAAGGTTTCGAGCCGCGGCTCGATGGGTTCGACCAAGTGCCTTTCGGCGATCTCGACGCCTTGAAGGCGGCGATCGGACCGCGCACGGGAGCGATCCTCGTCGAGCCTATCCAGGGCGAAGGCGGCGT
>DAIESR010000288.1 GCA_027346205.1 Beijerinckiaceae bacterium | reverse complement strand
CGGGCTCCTGCATCAGGCCTTTGCCATGCTCATCCTCGTCTCGGCGGTGATCTCTCGCGAGAGCCTGTCGCGGGTACGGACCGAGCCGGTGCTTCAGCCGGTGGCGAGCGCCTGATCGAGATCGGCGACAATATCGGCGATATCTTCGAGGCCGATCGAGAGCCGGATCATTTCCGGTCCGGCGCAAGCGTCGATTTTCTCCAGATCGCTCAAATGCCGGTGGGTCGTTGAGGCGGGATGGCTCGCGCGCGAGCGTGTATCGCCGACCTCCGTGAGAGACGAAAAGAGCCTCAATCGCGCGATGACGGTTGCCGCTGCTTCGAAGCCGCCGGCCAAGCGGCAGCTGAGCACCGGCCCGGCTCCTCTCGGACAATAGATCTTGGCCAGCGCTTGCGCGGGGTCATTTGAAAGGCCCGGATAATTCACCGCGCTCACAGCCGCATGACCGGCGAGATGCTCCGCGACGCGCAAGGCGTTTTCGGAATGGCGCTGCATGCGCAGCGCCAAAGTTTCCAGTCCCGAGAGAATGAGAAAGGCATTGAAGGGCGAGAGCGCCGGTCCTAGCTCATTGAGACCGAGAATGCGGCAGGCGGTTGCGAAAGCAAAATTGCCGAAGGTCTCGGCGAAGACCAGACCACCATAATCGGGCCGCGGCGCAGAGAGCAGGGGAAACCGCGCGTCCGCCTGCCATGGGAATGTGCCGCCATCGATGATGAGCCCGCCGGTCAGCGCGTCATGGCCGCCCAGAAATTTCGTCGTCGAATGAATGATGATGTCGGCGCCATGTTCGAAGGGCCGCAGCAGATAGGGCGTTGCGAGCGTATTGTCGACGATGAGCGGCACGCGCGCTTCTTTCGCGATCTTGGCCACGGCCGCAATATCGACGATGCGCCCGCCGGGATTGGGGAAAGACTCGACGAAGATCGCCTTGGTCTGCGGCGACAGCGCTCTTTGGTAGCTTTCGAGATTGACCGGGTCGGCCCATCTGACGTTCCAGCCGAAAGTCTTATAGGCTTGGTCGATCTGGTGCATCTGGCCGCCGTAGCGGTGGCCGCCGGCGATGAGTTCGTCGCCCGCCTGCAAGAGCATGTGGAACGCGAGGAATTGCGCGGCCCGGCCCGAGGCGACGGCGAGCGCTGCCGTGCCGCCTTCGAGCGTGGCGATGCGCTCCTCCAGTGTTGCATTTGTCGGATTGAAGCTGCGCGAGAAATCATTGCCGAAGCCTTCGAGGCCGAACAGCGCCGCGGCCTGTTCGATGTCCTCGTAGACGCCGCCCGCCGGCTGATCGATCTGGGTCGTACCAGCTCCCAGCGCTGGATCGGCCGGTGCGCCGGCATGGATCGCGAGCGTGGCAAAGCCCGGGCCTGCGGCTTGCTCCGTCATGATGTCCTCCGCGCCCGCGTCATTCTCCGTTCCTTTACGACCGAACTCATAGATGACGCATTTACATGAGCCGCTTGTATTCGATTTTAGGACAGCGGTTCATGACGACCTTCAGATGCAGTGCCTCAGCCTTTTGTGCCGCCGCGTCATTGCGCACGTCAAGCTGCATCCAGATCACTTTGGGGAGCGGAACAAGAGCGAGGGCCTCCTCGACGACGGCGCCAGCAGCTTCCGAATTGCGGAATATGTCGACCATGTCGATGGCGAAGGGAATGTCGGCCAGCCGGGCATAGACCGGCGTGCCGAGGATCTCCTTTCCGGCAAGGCCTGGATTGACCCCGACCATTCTGTAGCCGCGCTGCTGAAGATAATCGAAGACATAATGGGACGGCCGCGCCGGCTCTGCCGAGAGCCCGACCATGGCAATGGTTTGGACCTTGGTCAAAATCGCGCGGATGAAATCATCTGGATAGTCATCGCGCATCGCAGGCTGTGAATCGGGCATGGAGCGATTGTCGGAAGTTCATTGCTGCGGTGCAAGCAAAAAGGCCATCGCTGCGAGAGCGCTGGTCGGGGGGCTCCTCAGTGTAAGGTATTATAATACCATATTGTATAATTGTTTGTTTTTCAGTCCAAAAGCCGTATCTTGCGGTTGACGAAAGCGTTGCCTGTGTCTAGATGCTTGAGCTTCCGATCGCCGCGTTCTTGTGGCGTGTCTTCCAATGGACCTCCATTATGTATGGCAAGACTTATTCGGCCAAGGCGTCGGATATTGAAAAGAAATGGATCTTGATTGACGCCAAGGGCCTCGTCGTCGGCCGGCTCGCGACCTTGATCGCCATGCGTCTGCGCGGAAAGCATAAGCCGACATTCACGCCGCATATGGACGATGGTGACAATGTCGTCGTCGTCAATGCCGAGAAGGTTGTGCTGACCGGCCGTAAGCGCGAGAACAAGGTTTACTATCACTACACCGGCTATCAGGGCGGCATCAAGGAGCGTACGGCGCGCTTCATTCTCGAAGGCCGATTCCCGGAACGCGTCATCGAAAAGGCCGTCGAGCGTATGCTCCCGCGTGGCCCGCTCGGGCGCAAGCAGCTCGGCAATCTGCGTGTCTATAAGGGGCCTGAGCATCCGCATGAGGCGCAAACCCCGTCCATGCTCGATGTGGCCAGCCTGAACAGCAAGAATACGAGGAGCGCCTGATATGGCCGAGACTCTTTCATTGCTCCAGGATCTCAAGACGGCGGGTGCAACAACGGTCGTCGAAGCGCCCACCTATGTCCAGAAGATCGACAAGCTGGGCCGCGCTTACGCCACCGGCAAACGCAAGAATGCGGTTGCGCGTGTCTGGATCAAGCCCGGCACGGGCAAGACCACGGTCAATGGCCGGCCCTTGGATGTCTATTTCGCGCGGCCCGTGTTGAGGATGATTTTGCAGCAGCCGCTCGGCGTTGCTAAGCGGGTGGATCAATATGATCTGATGATTACGGTTGCCGGCGGGGGCCTTTCGGGCCAAGCGGGCGCTGTCCGTCATGGCCTGGCCAAGGCGCTCACCCATTATGAGCCGGAGTTGCGTTCCATTCTCAAGCGCGAAGGCTTCCTGACGCGCGATTCCCGCGTCGTCGAGCGTAAGAAATATGGCAAGCGCAAAGCCCGCCGGAGCTTCCAGTTCTCGAAACGCTGAGCCCTTGCTCGCAAACGAGATGGACAAAGGCGGCTTCGGCCGCCTTTTTCATTTTTGGACCTCTATCTTGCTCGGAACGAGAGAGTTTCCGCATGGCAAAGATCTTCATCGACGGCGAATCGGGAACGACCGGGCTTGGCATCAGGACGCGGCTCGCCGCTATCCCGCGGATTGAGCTTGCGAGCCTGCCGCCGGAAGAGCGCAAGAATCCGCAGGCGAAGGCGGCGCTTCTGCGCCAAGTCGATCTCGCTATTCTGTGCCTTCCCGATGATGCTGCCCGGGAGACGGCCGATCTCGTCGCAAATCTGGGTGACGCGGCGCCGCGTATCCTCGATGCCTCGACCGCGCATCGCGTGACAGCGGGATGGGTCTATGGCTTTCCCGAACTGGCGCCGGGGCAGTCGCAAGCCATCGGCACGGCACGGCGCGTCGCCAATCCCGGCTGCTATGCGACGGGCGCGATCGCGCTTCTGCGTCCGCTCGTCGATGCCGGTCTGCTGCCTGCGGATTTGCCGATCGCGATCAGTGCCGTGTCAGGCTATTCGGGCGGCGGTAAGTCGATGATCGCCGCATATGAAGAAGGCCGCGCGCCGCCCTTCGAGCTTTACGCGCTCGATCTCGAGCACAAGCATGTGCCGGAGATCATGGAATATAGCCGCCTGACGCAGCGGCCGATCTTCGTGCCTTCGGTCGGTAATTTCGCACAAGGCATGCTCGTCTCGATTCCTTTGTTTCTCGATACATTGCCAGGAAAGCCAAAGGGCTGCGATCTCGAAGCGGCGCTGCGCAGCCATTATGCTTCAAGCGTCTATGTGCGCGTCATGGACGCCCAGGAGACACGGACGGAACCGGAATCCTTGAACGGCAGTAATGATCTCGAATTGCGCGTCTTCACCAACGAGGCGCGCCGTCATGCCGTGCTTGTCGCCAAGCTCGACAATCTCGGCAAGGGTGCGTCCGGTGCCGCCGTCCAGAACCTTGCCATAATGCTGGGTCTCGATCTGCGGCCGTGAGCGTTCAGAGGGTTAAAGCCCGCGCTTCCAGGCGATGATCTCCTGGCTCTGCTCGCCGAGATAATCGGCGCCGAGCGTCACGACATCGCCGGGCTTGAGATAGCGCGGCGGTTTGCGCCCCATGGCGACGCCGGGCGGCGTGCCGGTGATGATGACGTCGCCGGGCTCCAGCACCATGAAATCGGAAATATAGGAGACGAGCTTCTTCACGCCGAAGATCATCGTCTTCGTATTGCCCGTCTGCATGCGCTCGCCGTTCACGTCGAGCCAGAGATTGAGCCGCTGCACATTAGGGATTTCGTCGGGCGTCACGAGCCAGGGGCCGAGAGGGCCGAATGTCGGCGCGCATTTGCCTTTCATCCATTGACCACCATGCTCCATCTGGAAAGCGCGCTCCGAGACATCATTGGCGAGACAGAAGCCGGCGATGTGGTCCATGGCCGCGCGTTCCGAAACATGCCAAGCGCGTTCGCCGATAATGATCGCAAGCTCCACTTCCCAATCGAGCTTCGTACCGTTCTTTGGCATGACGACAGGATCATTGGGACCGCTGATGCAGTTTGGCGCTTTGTTGAAGAGGACCGGCTCCGAAGGGACGGGGAGCTTCGTCTCCTTGGCATGATCGACATAGTTCAAGCCGACGCCGATGAAATTGCCGGGCTGAAGAATGGGCGCGCCAAGCCGCGGCCTTCCGCGCACGAGCGGCAGTCGCGACAGTCTCGTGCGCGCGAGCTTTGCGAGAGATTTTTGATTCAGATATTCAGGGGTGAGATCCGGAAGGATCGCGCTCAAATCGCGGATCTTCCCTTCGGCATCGATCAGGCCCGGCTTTTCCTTGCCGGGCTGTCCGTAGCGGACGAGCTTCATGATCTTGTCTCCTTGATGAAGCGCCCGCGACGGAATGCAGGCAAACTGTGGCCGATCGTCCCTTATCCGTTTATCGGGCCTTCGTCGAATCGCGTGCATCAAGAATAGCAGTGCCGCGCAATCCGAACGTTCAATCCAATGTCTCGCGATAGAACCAGAGTGCGATCACGGCGATGACGAGTGTGAAGAGCGCGATTGGCCAAAGCTCTGGCAGAATATCAGGAATGCCATTGCCCTTGAGCAGCACGCCGCGCGCGATCCGCAGCATATGGGTGACAGGAAAGATTTCGCCGGCCCATTGCGCCCAGATCGGCATGCCCTTGAACGGGAACATGAAGCCGGAAATCAGAATCGAGGGCAGCAAAGTGAATTGCGCGAACTGCAGCGCCTGCATCTGATTGGTGGACAATATTGATATGGTCAGACCGAGGACGAGATTGCTCGCGATGAAAAGGAAGAGTGCAAACATCAATAGGGGCACCGAGCCACGGATTGGAAGATGAAACACGAGCACCGATGTTGCGATGATGAGCAGGATCTGAATATAGCCGATGACGATATAGGGCACGATCTTGGCCAGCATCACTTCGATTGGCCGCAGCGGCATGGCCAGGAGATTTTCCATCGTGCCGCGCTCGCGTTCACGCGTGATCGACAGCGTCGTCAAAAACAGGGTCGAGAACATCAAGACGATGCAGATCAGCCCGGGTACCGTGTTCAATATGGTCAATTGCTCGGGATTGTAGCGGGCATGGATCTCGAAGCGAAAGGCGGGATTCGGCGAATTGGGACGCAATGAGGGTGGCAGATCGCGGTCGAGCACAGATGTGAGTCCGGCGAGCGCGGCGGTCGCATTGCCGATCGCGATGGGGTCGGTGGCATCGGCATCCATGAGCAGGTTGGGACTTTCGCCGCGGTCGACTGAGCGTGCGAAATTGGGTGGGATATTGAGCACGAAGAGCACATCGCCATCGGCGAGTGCACGGTCCGCCTCGGCCTCCGACGACATTTCGCGCACGTCGTAATAGCCGGAGTTCCGCAAGGCTGCGATGATGCGGCGCGCGTAATTCGAATGATCGGCGGACAGAACGCCGGTCGGCAGATGTTTCGGATCGGAATTGATCGCATAGCCGAACAGAAAGAGCTGCATGAGCGGCAGCACGATGATGAAGCGCAAGGTCAAGGGATCGCGCCGCACCTGGATCCACTCCTTGCGGAGCACGGCAAGAAAGCGCTGGATGGAAAACGAATTCATGTCTCTGCCTTCGCCGTGGTCAAGAGATGGATGAACACGTCTTCGAGGCGTGGCTCGACCTCATACCAGCTCAATGTCTCGGCTTGATCGAAAGATGCAATGGCTTGTTGGAGCGCGGCGCGATCCGTACCCGCGGCACGCAGAGTGCCGCCGAACACGGCGGCGGCCTCGACGCCGGCGCTGTGGCGCAGTCGGTGCGCGGCGGCATCAAGTCCGGTTCCTCTGCCTTCGAACACGATGAGGTGGGCACTGCGCCGCACGTCGTCGGGCGCGCCCTGGGTGATGATATGGCCGTTGGAGAGATAGACGATGCGTTTGCAGCGCTCGGCTTCGTCCATGTAATGGGTCGAGACCAAGACGGTGAGGCCTTCACTGGCGAGATCATGGATGAGGTCCCAGAACTCGCGGCGTGCGGCGGCGTCGACGCCAGCGGTCGGCTCATCGAGCAGCAATAATTTGGGCTGATGCAATACGCAGGCGGCGAGTGCCAGCCTCTGTTTCCAGCCGCCGGAAAGCTGGCCGGCGAGCCGATCCGTGAAGCCATGCAGCTCCATCTGCGTCATGATATCGGCGACGGCTTGGTCGCGATTTTCGAGCTGATAGACGGCGGCGACGAAATCGAGCGTCTCTTTGACGGTGAGATCGTCATAGAAGCTGAAGCGCTGGGTCATATAGCCGATCTCGCGCCGGATGCGTTGCGGCTCATGCAGGAGATCGAAGCCGAGACAGGTGCCATTGCCGCCATCCGGCACGAGCAAGCCGCAGAGCATGCGGATCGTCGTCGTCTTGCCGCTGCCATTGGCGCCGAGAAAGCCGCAGATCTCGCCGGCTGCCATCTGCAGGTTGAGATGGTCCACGACCACGTGAGGTCCGAAGCTCTTGCGCAGATCATGCACATCGATGACGAAACCGGTCATCGCTTCACGGCTTTCGGGATGGGACGAACCTCGATCGGCTGCCCCGGATTCAAAAGAATGGCCTGATCGCGCGGCGGCCGCGCCTCGACGAGGAAGACGAGCTTGGCCCGGGTCGATTCGCTATAGATGAGCGGCGGCGTATATTCGGCTGTCGGCGAGATGAAGGAGATCGTGCCGAAGAGATTGGACCGGCAGCCATCGCAGCTGAAAGCGACTTTCTCGCCGAGATGAACTGAAGAGAGCGCCCGCTCCGGAACGAAGAAACGCACGAAGATATTTTCGGGCGGCAGCAGGGACACGACCGGGGCATTGGCGGCCACTGTCTCGCCGGGAAAGGCGATGATGTCGGCGACACGTGCATCTGTCGGTGCGGTGACGCGGCGTTGCGACAGCCGCCATTGCGTGATGTCGAGCGCGGCCTGTGCCGCTTCGACGGCAGAGCGCTGCGCCTTGATCTCCGCATTGCGTCCGAGCGGCGCATGCAATTGCGCCAAGGCGGCCTCGTTCACCTGCACTTTGGCTTGGGCTGACAGATAGGCGGCGCGGAGCTGGCCGACAGTCTGCGGCGTCGTGAAGCCGGAGGCGAGGAGCTTTTCGGCACGGTGGAAATCCGCCTCGGCGCGCACCAGCGTCGCATTTGCGTCGGCGAGATTGCCCCGTGCCTGCTCGATCTCCGTCTTCTTGCCGCCGGCAAGGAGGTTCGCCAATTGCTCTTTCGCTTGGGCGAGCTGCTGCGCGGCTTGATCGCGCGCCGCGCGATCGGGGATTTCATCCTGTGTGAAGAGGGGTGCTCCGGCTTTGATTTTGTCGCCGCGCCCGACGAAAAGCTGCGTGAGCAGGCCTTGCTGCGTCGGCCCGACCTTCACATAGTCCGCCTCGGCATAGCCTTGCCAGACAATGGAGGCCGGTGTGCGACGCCATGCCCACCAGCCGCCGGCTGCCGCGGCGACCAGCAGAAGGAGAATGAGAAGGGTGAAAATCCTCCACCGTGCCATCTGCCATGCCTATTTGCAACCAAACGAGTTCGTTGCGTTATGACTCTTGCTGGCGATTGGCAAGGGACCGTGGCGCCGCGTCTCAAGGTCTCAAGAATTACGATGCGGAGGTGGCTGTGAGCGAGCGTGCCGTGCTGTCGTTCTCGTGGCGCGGCGTGCGAGATCGCGCTGCCGGCCGCGGCCGAAGTAAGTGGTCAACTTTTCACCCGCACATATTCACCGGGTGCGTCGCAGAGCGGCTTATATTTGGCGCTGCCGGGCGCGCGCGCGGGCACTTTTTGAGGCGCTTGTTTGGTGAGCCATTCGGCCCAATCGCCCCACCAGCTGCCCTTATGTTCGGTCGCCTTGACGAACCAATCTTCCAAACTTCCTTCCGGGCGCGGCCCCGTCCAATATTGATATTTTCCGCTATGGGCCGGATTGATGACCCCGGCGATATGGCCAGAGCCTGCGACGACGTAGCGAATCTCGCCGCCGAACAGTTTGGCTCCAGTATAGACCGAGCGTGCCGGCGCGATGTGATCCTCACGCGCCGCGAGATCATAGATCTGGACTTTCACTTCGCGAAGATCGAGCTTCTCGCCTTCGATCACCATCTCGCCCTTGGCGAGCCTGTTCTCCAAATAGCAATTGCGGAGATAGAAGGAATGATTGGCTTCGGCCATCCGGGTGGAATCGGAATTCCAGGTGAGAAGATCGAAGGGCAGGGGCGGCTTGCCGCGAACGTAATTGTTCACGACGAAGGACCAGATCAGATCGTTCGGCCGCAGCATGTTGAAGACATTCGCCATTTTGGCGCCATCGAGATAGCCGGTCTCGGCCATTCTCTCTTCGATCGCGCGGATCTGCGGCTCGCTGATGAAGACTTTGAGATCGCCGGCATCAGCGAAATCGGTCTGCGTCGTCAGAAAAGTGACGCTGTCGATTCGGGTTTCGTGCCGGCGCGCCATGAGGGCGAGTGCGATGGAAAGAAGCGTGCCGCCGACGCAATAACCGAGCGCCGCAATCTTGTTTTCGCCCGTCACCTCCTCGATCACATCGAGCGCGGCATAAATGCCTCTCCTGATATAGTCGTCAAAGCCCATGTCGCGGTGCCGTGCATCGGGATTGACCCAGGAGATCAGAAAGACTGTGAAGCCTTGCTCGATGGCGAAGCGCACGAAGCTCTTCTGCGGGTTGAGATCAAGAATGTAGAATTTGTTGATCCAGGGTGGGATCATCAAGAGCGGCCGCTTATAGACTTGTTCTGTTGCCGGTTCATATTGGATGAGTTCGATAAGCTCGTTGCGGAAGATCACCTTGCCGGGGGTTGTCGCCATATTGACGCCGAGCTCGAATTGGGCGGAATCGCTCTGTCTGATCCGTAGCGTGCCATGTCCGGCGGCAATGTCTTCGGCGAGGAAAGTGATGCCGCGCACGAGATTTTCCGCGTTGGAGGCCAAAGTTTCATGCAGAAGCTCGGGATTGGTCGCGACGAAATTCGAGGGCGCCAGCGCGCTTGTGATCTGGCGTAGATAGAAATGCGCCTTGGTGCGCGTCGCGGGGTCCGTCGTTTCCGCGCGCACCACGAGATCTTCGGCCCAATTGGTCGTGATAGCATGCGCCTGGCGGAGGAAATCGAAGATCGCGCTATTGTGCCATTGCGGCGACGCATAACGTTTGTCGCTGGGATCATGCGGAACGATAGGCTCATCCACCTCGCCTGACAGGCGCCGCAGCGTATGCGCCCAAAGGCTGAGGAAATTGCTCGACAGCGTTTTTTGCGCCTCGACCGTGCGTAGTGGATCGCCGAGCCAATATTCCGCGACGCGGCCGAAGCTCTGCACCGCATCGACGACCTGTTCCGACATTTCGTTACGGGCCTGACCTGTCTCGAAGGGTTCGAGAAAGGCTGTGAGCGCTTTGGTCCCTTGCGTCACGAGGCGCGAGAGATTCTGCGACAGAATATCGAAATTGGGCGCGGCGTCGCCGGAATCCGAATGGGCCTGCTCCGCCTTCGGAGGGGAGGGAAGCGAAGCCTGCCGGTGCGGCGTCAGCGGCGTTTCTGCCGTGTCAGCCTGCTGTGTTGCCGTTCGGGCGGAGCCGGTCACAGAGTCTGGATGGTCTGAGCTGATTTTCTTTTTCTTGCTTCGGGCGAGTTTGGTGGCCGTCATAGGCTGATGCGTCTCGACCTCGGAAAGGGAAACGTCTTGTGCATTTTCCGGCCGCTTGTCGGTTTGCGTTGTCCGAGCGTTCGGCTTGCGCGCGGCTGTGCGCCGCTCTTTCTTCGCGTTTCTATCCGTCGTGTCGTTATCCGGCGTCTTGTTTCGCACGTGGTGATCCTCATTCGGAATCGTCACATGCCATGATAGAGCTATATTTTGTCGCTAGGAAATCATCGCTGAGGATTTCGAGAGTCGGGTTAAATGTGGCTTTTGCCGTCGCATTTTCAACATCTGCGCAGCGCCGCCATCCTGGTCATGGCGCTCGGCGTCGTGTTTCCCGCGCATGGCCAGGACGGGCCGCGGGATCTGCATGGGGAGAGTGCTCCGCCAGCGCCCACACCGGTCAAGCCGCCCCAAGGTTATGGTGGCGGTTCGCCGCTCGACGTTCTCATGCATACGAAATTATGGGAGGCTCCTCCGGAACCGAAGAATTTCGTCAAGGAGAGCCGGGAGCCGTTGCGCGACCTTCATTATCAGCCGACCACGGGGACCGATCCGCAACGGCCGAAGCTGTTGTCGCCGGATCAGCTGAAATCGCTTGAAGGCGACTTGGAGCGGGCGGGCGTGCGCAATGAACGGGCCGCCGGCGTGAAGGGCAAGTATTCCGCCCCGCGGGATCGCCGCAAAACTGAAGCGCGCAAGGCCCATAGGCCCGCTCGTGATGCATCGAGATCCAATTAATAAGTAGACTCTCGGTGCTTTGGGATCTGCCGATCGAGTTTCTCCCGTGATGGGCCTCAATCCGCTGCCGGCGCGCGAAAGCTCAGGATTGCGTCTTTCGGAAAATCATAGAGCTTGCCGGTCTCCTGCCAGTCGGCAGAGCACAGTGGCAGAAGCTTGGGCGCGAGGTCTTCTGGCGTCT